>DASVZE010000161.1:0-2806 GCA_036391775.1 Chloroflexota bacterium
AGAAAGCCGCCATGGCAAAACCTCGTCTTCGCATTATTCCACTCGGTGGAGTCGGCGAGATCGGTAAGAACATGACCGTTTTCGAGTACGGCAACAGCATCATTGTGGTCGACTGCGGTGTCATGTTCCCCGAGGAGAACATGCCGGGCATCGACCTCGTAATCCCTGACATCTCCTACCTTCTCGAAAAGCGGAAAAAGGTTCAGGCATTCTTCATTACACACGGCCATGAGGACCACATCGGCGCCTTGCCGTACGTGTTGCCTCATTTTGAGGTGCCTGTTTATGCTACCGCGTTGACACGTGGATTGATCTCAGTCAAGCTGCGCGAGCGGCGCTTGCTGGATCAATCGGACCTCCGAACTGTGGAGCATGGAGATCGCATCAAAGCTGGTGCTTTCGAGGTTGAGTTCTTCAGTGTTGCCCACAGTGTGCCCGACGCCGCCGGCCTGGCCATCCGAACACCGATTGGCACTGTGGTGCACACCGGCGACTTCAAGATCGACTTGACACCGATCGATTCCAAGCCAACTGACATAGCAGCACTTGCCCGATTAGGTACCCAGGGCGTCCAGGTCCTGCTCGCGGACAGCACGGGCGTGGAGAGGCCGGGCTATACGCCTTCCGAATCGACGGTGGGGCGCGCGTTCGACGACATCATCCGTAACGCACCGGGGCGGGTCATCGTGGCGACTTTTGCCAGCCTGATAGCACGCATCCAGCAGGTTGTCAATCTCTCTGCCAAATATGACCGAAAGGTCGCGGTGCTGGGTCGTAGCATGGTGCAAAACGTCAACATGGCCCTCGAGCTCGGGTATCTCCACGATCCGGATCACACTATTCTCCCCTGGGAAAAGATCGCTCAGCTTTCTGGCCAACAGGTAACCGTCGTCACCACGGGGGCGCAGGGCGAGCCCACCTCTGCCTTGAGCAGAATGGCGAATCGCGACCATCGGCAGCTGCAGATCCGGAAAGGTGATACCGTCGTTCTTTCAGCCACGCCGATACCTGGAAACGAGGAGCTGGTCTCGAGAAATATCGACAACCTGTTCAAGCTAGGCGCGACGGTCATTTACGGACCCGAAGCCCAAGTCCATGTATCGGGCCATCCTGGCCGGGAAGAGCTCAAGATGCTGACCAGCATTATCCAGCCGCGATACCTGGTCCCTGTTCACGGTGAAGTTCGGCATCTGATCTTGCATGCTCGGCTGGCCGAAACACTGGGCGTACCTCCTCAAAACATCCTTATCCCCGAGAACGGACGAGTGCTGGAGTTTACGGAAAACTCTGCCCGAGTGGATGGTCATGTGTCGTCCAGCAACGTTTTCGTCGACGGGCTCGGGGTAGGGAATGTCGGCGACGTCGTCTTACGCGACCGAAGGCACCTCTCTCAGGACGGCGTTGTCATCTCGGTGCTGACGATAGACCGGCGGACGGGAAAACCAAGCGGTAAGCCAGATCTTGTATCGCGCGGATTTGTCGATGATCCCGAAGAACCTGTGCTGGAAGCGGCACGCGACCATCTCTATCGCAGTCTGCAACACATGCACAGCGCGGCTTCCGTTGAGCCGACGTACGTGCAAAACAAGGCACGGGACACACTGCAAAAGTATCTATACCAGAAGACTAAACGCCGGCCCATGGTGTTGTGCGTGGTCGTCGAAGTCTAACGTCTCACACAGAGCCACACATTCAGGATTTTGTGACGCGCTTCACAGACAAGGCGTAACTGAGGTCGTATGCTGGGCGTGCGATGGTCCGATCGCGTCTCATGACGTGACACATGAGGCGCCCAGGCACGGTGCCGGGACCGGCGACCTCCTCCCGCCGGTCTCGGCAAGGTGCCATACTTCGTGCCTGGACCCTACCGGGGTGCGAATCCGATATGACCTCTGCGGGGTGCCTGCTTGGTTCCCTCCCGCATCGCAATCACCTGACCACTGCTGATCAAAATGGGGTCTCCTTTTTCCGCAAGCTCGAAGGAGGGCCAGTCCTCGGCGGCTACACGCTGCGCCACGTCATGCAGGCTCCCTTTGACGCAGAAGGTCCCTCCCGCCGTAAATATGAGTACTTCCCCCACATGGGGCTCCTTGTCGGCCTCTACCGGTACTTCGACCACGATAACTCCTCAATATCCTGAATACCCTGGTGCCTCACGTTCGCACCACGTCCTTTTCACTATCCAATGTGTCCCCCCAAGGAGTCCAAGTGGAAACTGAAGGCAGCACTGATAATGTGAGCGTGCGCGATCGGCTTCAGCGCGCTGCGCGCGATCTCTGGTCACAGGTTATCGACCTGGGCGAAAGCTATGTCGTCTTTATCGACCGACGAGGCTTGCATACGAGAGTCGAGCTCGGCGAGGATGGATTCTTCCGCGTGAGCTGGCAGGATGAACCGTCCTGGATCACTTTCCCGCGCACATTCGAGAATCCTCGCGAAGCTGCGCTGCACGCGTACCAGGGCCCTCACGATT
The DNA here is from genome assembly GCA_036391775.1 of Chloroflexota bacterium. GTDB lineage: Bacteria > Chloroflexota > UBA5177 > UBA5177 > UBA5177 > DASVZE01. The sequence goes on from DASVZE010000161.1 coordinate 2,474, forward strand.
AGAACGTTGCGAGAGATTGGCAGCCACTCCCTGGCCTCGTGCGCTGCTCATTACCGGACCACGACGTTCGTTGCCCTTGCTCTGACAGGGAAGTCTGCTGCGATGCGTCCCACAAGATGGGTTGAGGGCCGGGAGCAAGCGCTGCAAGCGGATAATGTAGGGTGGAGCAGGATGTGACTTGGCACAACTGACGCAGCGGGCTCGTGCCGCGCCAGCGGCGTAATGCGTGGCTCGCCTGAGGGAGACAGCCAATGCAACAAGAGACGCTGCCGGTCCTAACAGAATTCGACCTGTTCCTGATTGGGACGGGGGCGCACCGACATGCCTATAAGA
>DASVZE010000162.1:0-5600 GCA_036391775.1 Chloroflexota bacterium
GGCGGGGTCGTAGTACGTCGCCTCCGTGTGGGTGTAAACTCGCCGGTGCGCCGAATGGCCAATGCCACTTAAAGGCATTGGCCACTCACTGCGGCGTGCGACAACCCATTAGATGCATGAATGCTTTGAGGAAGGCCTAAAGACAAGCAGGAGTCCCGTCCGAAGATCCGCCTGGTCACGTATATCCAAGCGTTATCAGCAGCGATAAACCGGGGACCCGGAAACGCGCCACAAAGTGAAGAGGCGGCCCACCCCTGGGCCGCCTCGAGACCGGTCTCCCCCCGACCTTCGGACCGGTAGTATCCTCATTACACCACAGAACATGGCTGACGTCTACTGCATTTTGGTAAATAATGCGGCAGACGAAAGGACAGGGTTCGTGGCAAGCAAGGGGGTTGGGGGATCCGTGGCCGGGTCAGCGACATCGCCCGGCGCGGCGCTTTGAGAGCAACCTCGGACCACGGCTGGCACGAGTAAATAATGAAATAGAGCGTCAACAAGAGGATATGCAGACCGTTGTGCATAACCATCATGGACCCTATACTGGTCTGTGAATTCACCGCGGCCAGTGGGAGCGATGCGAAGAGGGATGGGTGTCCTGCATGACCGTCACACACGATATATCGGCCGCTGATTATGAGCGCATCCTTGAAGCGTACCTGCGTTTCCACAGTGAGGATGCTCTGTACCAGGCGTCGGTGCTGAGCCAGGCGTGCATCGAAAGTGGTTTGGGCCCGGAAGACATTATTGCCCTGCACTTTGATGCTCTTGCTGAGCTGCTGAAGAGTCGCAGTCACCATGACCAGGCCCGTGCCACTGGGGATGCGCAGCAGTTCCTGCTGGAGGTCATGATCACCTACGGCGTGAAGTTCAAAGAGTTCCTCGAGCTCAAGCTGCGTGAAACGATGCGTGACGCCGAGTCGCGGGCCGCCCGCGAGCGCGAGCGCGCAGTAGAGGCGGAGCGGTTGCAACGTGAGAAAGACGAGATTCTCGCAGCCATCGCGCATGAGCTGCGCACGCCGATCACCACGGTGAAGGGCAATCTGGACATGGTGACGCGTTCGCTGAACAAGGGGAGCACAAAGCCGGTCGGGGAGTACATTCGCCACGCGCGGGAGGCGATTGACCGCCTTTCCCGTCTCAGCGCGGACCTGGTGGAGGCCAGCCGCGGCGACCTGCCGCCACTGGCCGTGAAGCGCCTGGACCTCACAGTGGTGCTCGACCAGGCAGTCAGGTGGGTTCTTCCCGCGGCTTCCGCCAAAGGAATCAAGGTGCAGGTGCCATCAGGCAGCGAGCCGTTATGGGCTATGGGAGATGCCGATGGTCTGCTCACTGTGTTCGGGAACCTGCTCTCAAATGCGGTTCGCTATACAAACGCGGGGGGAACGGTCAGCGTGCTGAGCGATACGCACGGCGATACGTTGTCTATCACGATACAAGACACGGGGATCGGGATGTCGCCCGACACCCAGGCTCGGATTTTCGACAAGTTCTTCCGCGCGCCGGAGGCTCGCATCATGGAGGCCAAGGGCCTGGGATTGGGACTGTCCCTGGTGCAACACATGGTCCAGGCGCACGGTGGCCGTATTGAGGTCCAAAGCGCTATTGCGCAGGGAAGTAAATTTACTGTCGTTCTTCCCCTGGCACAGGAGTAAGGGCATGACGGACGCCACGGAGCAGTTCGGGCAACAGCAGGTTGCCTCACAGCGGAGCACGATTGAAGAGCTGGAGACTCCCGTAATCCAGATCTGGCACGGAGTTCTGGCTCTGCCGATCGTCGGAGTGCTCGACACTGCTCGTGCTCAACGCATGAACGAAACGTTATTGCAGCGCATAGTGGACACGGGATCGGAGATCGTGATCCTTGATATCACGGGCGTCCCGCTGGTCGACACCGCGATCGCCAAGCATCTGCTCGAGACGGTATCCGCGGCACGGCTGCTCGGCTGCGAGGTGCTGCTCGTCGGCCTGTCATCCCGGATAGCGATGACGCTGGTCCACCTGGGTCTGGATCTTGGGGGCGTTACCACGCGCACCACCCTGGCCAAGGGCCTGGAACTTGCCTTCAATCGGCTTGGATTGGAAGTGATCCCGCGCCGCGTGCGGGGAAGGTCCGACGAGAGCGCCGACGAGCCTCTTTGATGGCTCGTATTCCAATCGTTCGCATTCGGAACACGCTGGTCGCGACCTTCCAGAAAGATTTGTATGACCGTGATGCCCTGGACCTACAAAGCTCGCTGAACGACCTGCTGGAGCGGACAGGGTGCGACGGCGTACTGCTCGATATGTCAATGGTGGAGACGGTCGATTCGTTCCTCGGCCGTATGATCAACGATGTCGCGCAGGGAGCACGCCTCCTGGGAGCTCACACCGTCGTGGTCGGCCTGCAACCGGCCGTCGCCATCACGCTGGTCGAGCTGGGGCTGGAACTTCCGGGAGTGCATACCGCCCTGGACGTCGAACGGGGCCTGGTGCGTCTGCAGCGGATTCGAGCAGCGGGAGCAAGACAGGGATCCGGGCGTGCTCGATGAGCTCCGGGTAGCCATCCAGGGCGAGGACGGGATCGTGGCTGCCCGGCAAGCTGCCCGTGAAGCGGCTCGCGGTCTTGGCTTTGGTCCGGTGGACCAGACCCGGATCACCACGGCTGTCTCGGAGCTCGCCCGCAATGTCGTGCGGTACGCTACGGGAGGAAAGGGAGAAATGCGCCTGTGGTCGCTTCCCGTGTCGGAGAGAGGCGTTGGGTTAGAGATCCTGGTAGCCGATGACGGGCCTGGTATCGAGGATGTGAAGGCCGCCATGCAGGATGGTGTTACCTCTGGTATGGGACTCGGAATGGGGCTCCCGGGCGCACAACGGCTGGTGGACGAGCTGGAAATCGACAGCGCGCCCGGCCGAGGCACGGTGGTGACTATCCGCAAGTGGCACCGCTGACACCAACGCTCCGGATTCCCGTTCGGTCCCGGGAAGATGTGGAGCAGGCGCGCCGGGATGTCGACGCACTGGTCTCATCCCTTGGCTTCAGCGCCGCGATCCGGTACACACTGGCTCTCGTGGTCAGTGAGCTGGGCACCAATCTGGCCCGGTACGGTCACGAGGGAGAGTTGACCATTTCTGCCGTGCAAGAACCCCGCGGTCGCGGGGTAGAGATCGTGAGCCGGGACCGTGGCCCGGGAATTGCCGATGTAGACGTCGCATTGCAGGATAGCTTCAGTACCGGTGGAGGACTGGGCAGCGGCCTCCCTGCAGTTCGACGTCTGTCGCATGACTTCAGCATCCGGAGCAGCTCAGAAGGGACATGGATCGAGATGCGTCTATGGGAACCGCCCAGCTAGTCACCGCGGCCGCAACCCGGCTCTTTCCCGGTGAGGTCGTGTCAGGCGACGCCTGGACAGTGGAGCAGAGCAATGACAGGTATCGGTTGACAGTCATCGACGGGCTGGGACACGGCCCCGAGGCGGCCGAAGCCGCCGCCGCTGCCAAGCGAACGTTGGAGGCGCTCCCGGATCTTGAGCCGGCCGGGGCATTGATGGCATGTCACCATGCCATGGGCCAGACGCGTGGGGCAGCACTGTTGACGCTACAAATCGACCTCGCTGAAAACTGCCTCACTTATGCCGGCGTCGGCAACGTCGAGGGCCGGCTGTGCCTCCCCGACCGGGACCAGCGGCTGGTCAGCTATCGAGGCATCGTCGGCAAGATGGTGAACAAAGTGCGCGCCTTTACGCTGGAACTTCGGGATGGCTGGGTGCTCATAGTCCACAGCGACGGTATCAGCTCGCGCTTTGACACGCCTCCTCTGGATGACGGTAACTGGCAGGGACTGGCGGATCGGATTCTGGAGGGATGGGCACGATCGACGGACGACGCAACGGTCGTCGTGGTGGCCCCACCGCCCCTATGAGGTAGCTTCTGCCGGGAAAGTCGTTTAATCCTGTATCTATAAGGAGGTACGCCCGGGGGCTATGTCCCGGCTCGACTCGTCCACGCGCTCCGCGAGAAACTCCTCCCAGGTTTTCCGGCCCACAGCCCGGTCCGGGGCCAGGTTGGCGCCGTCCCGAACCGCGCGGGCAGCTTTGCCGGGAAGCCGGACCGGCAAGAAAGGTCGGTGCAGATGGCGGGCCTGCAAGTATGAGCGCAGCAGACCAGCCATCGAGTACACTCGTGGCCCTCCCATGTCGGGAACCAGGCCCGCTGGATCATCGAGCGCAAGCTCGACCAGGCGGGCTGCCACTTCTCCCGCGTCTACCGGCTGGAACCGGACCCCGGTAGCGATCGGGATCACAGGCAATCTGGCCATCTGCCGCGCCACCAGCAGGATCAGATCATGGAACTGGGTGGCGCGCAATGTGGTCCATGGTATGCCGGCGTCCGACACGACCTGCTCGGCAACCAGCTTGGAGTCGAAGTAGCCGAACATGGCGCGATCGATGCCACTGGCGACAGGAATCCGGTCTGCTCCGACGACCGAGATGTATACCAGGTGGCGCACTCCGGACCGCGACGCGGCCTGAACCAGACGACGTGTTTTGTCCTCGTCTCCCTTGTTGCTGCCGGCCAGATGCAGGACGATCTCAACTCCCTCGACTGCGGCGTCAATCCCTTCGCCCGTGGCTAGATCACCGGTTACAAACTCGATTCCATCGCTGCTGTCGTGGCTGCGCCTGCTGAGCACCCGCACGCCGCACCCAGCGTCCCTCAACAACGGGACGGCAAGCCGTCCCAGGGTACCTGTTCCTCCCGTGACCAGAATGGGTGATGCCATGGTCTCCTCCTCTGTCCGTGAGCCGTTCGGCAAGGGCCGGCTACGGCACGCTACTTGCACTGTACGTCTGTGGTGCACCTCATGGTGTCACGCCCGTGGGCCTGGCAGCTTATCACGGAAGAGACCGTATCCGACTAGTGAAGGAGATAGACTGCATGAAAGCACGTGTCCTTGCAACCCTCATGCTTCTCGCGTTGCTCCCTGTCCTGGCGAGCTTCGTACTGACCCCGAGTCAGGCGCACGCGAAATCTGCCGGTGGAAGCCCGGTCAAGGCGGCCATTCCGAGCGGGACATCCGTCACCACAACCGGTGGGACTGCTGCTGGGACGCTCTCGAACGGCGTCTTCCAGATCCAAAGCTTTGCGAACCAGAACGGCCAGCTGGTCGCCAACGGTACAGTGACCGGTACGCTGACGACCGCCACCGGCGCTACCCAGACCGTCAAGACAGCGGCCACGGCTCCGGTCACGGCTGCTTCGGGGACCTGTAGCATTCTCGATCTCACCCTGGGCCCGATCAACCTCAATCTGCTAGGGCTCGTCGTCCAGACGAACGCGATCCATCTGACTATCACGGCGCAGCAGGGTCCAGGAAATCTTCTTGGCAACCTCCTCTGCTCAGTTGCCAACCTTCTCAATGGAGGCCTGCCGACTGGTTCTCTCCTGAACCAGCTTGTTACCTTGCTGAACCAGATCCTGGGTCAGCTGTAGGCTGGACCGAGGGTCAGTTCTGCCAGGCTGATCTCACATTGAACTCCCTGAAAATGGGGTAAGTGAGATTGGAATGAGCCTTCTGGAGATGTGTTCGGAAACGAGCACGGACTCCAGGAGGCTTTTCT
>DASVZE010000163.1:0-2139 GCA_036391775.1 Chloroflexota bacterium
TCGCGTCGCATCGAATTAAACCACACGCTCCGCTGCTTGTGCGGGCCCCCGTCAATTCCTTTGAGTTTTAACCTTGCGGCCGTACTCCCCAGGCGGTCCACTCATCACGTTAGCTGCGGCACCGAGGGGGTCGATACCCCCGGCACCTGGTGGACATCGTTTACGGCGCGGACTACCAGGGTATCTAATCCTGTTCGCTCCCCGCGCTTTCGTGCCTGAGCGTCAGGTCTCGGCCAGGACGCTGCCTTCGCCGTTGGTGTTCTTCCGGATCTCTATGCATTTCACCGCTCCACCCGGAATTCCACGTCCCTCTCCGAGCCTCAAGTGCCCCAGTCTTCACGGCCCTCTCCCAGGTAAGCCAGGAGCTTTCACCGCAAACTTAGGCCACCGCCTGCGCACCCTTTACGCCCAGTAACTCCGGACAACGCTCGCCTCCTACGTATTACCGCGGCTGCTGGCACGTAGTTAGCCGAGGCTTCTTCCTCCGGTACCGTCCGTTCTCGTCCCGAAGAAAAGCGGTTTACACGCCGAAACGCGTCGTCCCGCACGCGGCGTTGCTCCATCAGGCTTGCGCCCATTGTGGAAGATTCCTCACTGCTGCCCCCCGTAGGAGTCTGGGCCGTTCTCAATCCCAGTGTGGCTGATCATCCTCTCAGACCAGCTACCGATCGTCGCCTTGGTGGGCCTTTACCCCGCCAACCAGCTAATCGGCCGCGGACCCCTCCTCGCGCGTCGGTTGCCCGACTTTCTTCCCCAGGGCTTGCCCCCCAGGGACCACATGCGGTCTTAGCCCCCATTTCTGAAGGGTATCCCCCACGCAAGGGTAGGTCATCCACGTGTTACGCACCCGTCCGCCACTCACCTGAAGGCCGAAACCTCCAAGCCCGTCCGACTTGCATGTGTTACGCACGCCGCCAGCGTTTGTCCTGAGCCAGGATCAAACTCGCCATGCAAAACTGCATTGTTGAGCTTGTAGCTCTCAATTGCTCAAGGTTAAACCCACCCCTAACGCCCGCCCCATGGGCCGAAGCCCATCACGCGAACTCGGGGTTGGGGCCCGCCGATGTGACCGTTCCGATCACACGACAGACGCTGTTCTTGCTACCCACTATTCAGTTGTCAAAGTACCGTGCTCACGAGGACGACTCGCGTTGGGAGTGCGTCTCGCATCGCCGCCTGGTTTTGACGGCACCCCCTGATCATATCAGGACATGTCCGTGCTGTCAAGTGGCAATCTTCGCTCGTCCCGTCCGCTCGCGGACGCCAAGATCCACGGCGTTGCGCCTGGATGTGTGGGTCTGCGCGAAGGGGACCTCCTGAGAGTACCATAGGCTCAGACGAGTCGTCAAGAGAAAAAGCCGCGCTCTAGGACCCTCTGGCATCACAATTTGGTCATCGTTCGGCCTCACGCTCGCCGCCGGACGCCAATTGGTGGCCCGGAGCATGCGCGGGATCACTCCCCGCCAACGCGACGGCCGCGCTCGCGCCCGGGGTGATCGCCACCCGTGGGGCAAGCGCGGCCGTGCCGCTCAGCCGATGCGCTACCGATGCGCTACACCGTTACCAGGAGCGCTCGCGGCGCCGGCTGCCGCCGTCGTCGCCATACGATCCGGCGTCGTAGCCGCTGTTGTACGCATTATAGGAACCGCCGCCACGATAGTCATCGTGACCGCCATAGCTGTCGCGGCCATAGCCGCGGCCGCCGCCACCGGAACGCTCGACACGCGGCTGCGCCTCGTTCACCCGCAGGGTGCGATTGCCGAGCTGAGAGCCGTTCAGCTGCGCGATGGCGGTGAGGGCTTCCTCATCCTGCGCCATCTGCACGAACCCGAACCCCTTGCTCTGACCGCTGTCGCGATCGGTGATGACGGTGGCTTCCACCACCTGACCGAACCGACTGAAGACCTCAGCAAGCTGCTGATTGTCTATGCCGTAGGGAAGATTCCCCACGTAGATACGCTTTGCCACACTGGCTCCTTGAACCTACTGGCCCGGGCGGGCCATACCAACATACTGCGTCGCTCGACGACGCTCGGGGGAGCCATCCAAGGCGGAGGAGAGAAAACCTACGCGGCAAGCACCCTCAGGGCGAGATACAACGCACCATCACTGTATCACATGGCGACCCCACACTGCCAA
>DASVZE010000164.1:0-11764 GCA_036391775.1 Chloroflexota bacterium
GCCTTCCAGGAGTTCACCAAGTTCGTCATCTGGTCGGGCGGCGCAAGTGGTTACTCGGGCGGGCCAAGCGATTCACTTCTCACACTCTTTCCCTATATCTGGGAAAAGGGCTACGAGGACAACCATCTGGGTCTTGCGACGGCCATGGCCTTCGGATTGTTCGCGCTCATCGGAATTTTCACGATCCTGAACTTCGCCGGCCAGCGCCGCTGGGTGTTCTATCAAGAGGAGAGAAGGTAGTCATGGCTGTTCAGGGTACCGGCGCCACGCCGCAGGCTGCAGCTCCGGCCACTCCAGTTTCAGTGGTCGCTCCGCAACGGGCAGCTGGGGGCAGGAACACGTCACGCGTGCTGGCGTACGTCGTCATCGCACTGCTCTGTCTGTTCTCACTTTTCCCGCTCTACTGGATGCTCGAGAACTCGCTCAGATCGCAGAGCGACGCGAGCAGCTCCATCGCCTTCTGGCCGGAGCAATTCAACTGGTCAAACTACTCCACCATGTGGAACTCGCTGACCTACCCGTTCCACGTGTTCCTGATTAACAGCTTTGTCATGGCCGGCCTGGTGACACTCGGGACTGTTATCTCCTGCTCGCTCGTCGCATACGGCTTCGCGCGTTTTCGGTTCCCGGCACGCGAGTTCCTGTTCTACATCATCATCGGAACGACGATGATTCCGTACGCGGTCATGATGATCCCGCAGTATGCCATGTTCATCAACGTCTTCCATTGGGGAAGTGGAGGCAGCGCATTCGGTTACCAGAACCTATTCCAGTTTTTGCCACAGATCGTGCCCGCGTTCTTTGGATCGCCCTTTTTCATTTTCTTGCTCCGGCAGTTCATCCGGGGCATCCCGTACGACCTCGACGAGGCCGCCAAAGTGGACGGCGCGAACCCGCTCCGCATCTTCTGGTCGGTCATCCTGCCCGAACTGCGGCCGGCGCTGGCAGCCATCATTGTCCTGACATTCATCGGCAAATGGAACGATTTCCTGGGCCCGCTGATCTACCTGACCGACACGCACAACTGGAGCATCGAGCTTGCGCTCAACGGCTTCATCGGCCGCTACACCACCGTTTTCAACCTTCAGATGGCTGCGGCACTCATGTCGATGCTGCCTATCATGATCGTGTACTTTCTCGCCTCGCGGCAGATCATCGAAGGCGTAACACTGAGCGGCGTGAAGGGCTAGATCGACACGTTGTGATCCTGGCACTGCGCGCGGTCGGCTCCGCCATTGCACAAGTCTACTCGCATGTGACGGTCTTTCTGGTCGGCAATATTATCGCAATAATCCTGTCCATTCCGCTCCTGCTCCTCCTCGGAGTGCTAGGGTGGGTCACGCGATCATTCAGCATCATCCCGCTCGGCATCGCGTTTCTGATCGGTGTCCTGCCGAACCCGTGTACTGGAGGAATGCAGTTCGTCGCTCACGAGCTGGCTGGCCGCCAGTACATCACGTGGCGAGACTACCTTGAGGGTCTACAGCGATATTTCCAAGCGGCGCTGATGCTGTGGTTGGTCTCGCTGGGAGTGAGCGTCGTCATCATTGGCAACGTTGTGTTCTGCCTGGGCGCCCTTGGAAACGGTGTTTCTCTCCCGCATCCGATCGCACTTCCGCTCCTCACGGTCTGGCTGATGATCTTCGCCGTGTGGGTCTCCGCGCACCTCTACGTCTTTCCCCTGCTCCTGGAACAGGAGATCAAAAAGACCATGCTCGTCTATCGGAACGCCCTCCTGATGGTCCTGGCGCGACCCCGAGCGACCATCGTCATCGTGCCCATCTGGCTGGCTCTGCTGCTCCTGACCTCCGCCACGGGCCTGGCAACCATCATTGGGCTCGGACTGAGCGCAGCCATTCAGCAGAATGCAACCGCGAAGCTTCTCCCCACCTTCCAGATGAGCCCTGCACCCTAACTCATATACTGGTCTTGTGAGGCAGGCCGTGCAGGCCCGCACATGCGGCCACCTTAACCGAGAATGCCGATCGTTTCCGCCGTCTTGATCGTCCTCGCAACCGTCTTTGTCCCGCGCTCGGATCACGGCTTCTGGACTGCTGGGCCAGAGATGGCTCAGCCCGTCACGGACGGGCTAGTCGCCAGGCTGAACGACGGACGGCTGCTGGTGGCCGGCGGCGAGGCAATCGTCGACGGATTTCCCGTCAGAACGGCGCAGATCTACGACGCCGCCACCGACTCCTGGTCCTACACGGGCTCCATGCACGCGGCCCGTATCGGGGGAACAGCCACGACACTGCAGGACGGCCGCATACTGGTGGTCGGAGGCCTCGGTGACATGCTTCGGTCACTCCGCTCGGCGGAGGTCTTTGATCCGGCAACTGGCACGTGGACTGAGACGCAGCCGCTGTCCCATACCCGGTTCGCACAGTCTGCTTCCCTTCTGGCCGATGGCCGCGTGCTCATTGTCGGCGGGATCGTAGACGGCGCTATTTCGCGCACTGCCCTCTTCTTTAACCCGGCAAACGGGTCGTGGAGCGAGGCTCCTGCGACCACTTTCCTCCACGCTCAACAGACAAGTCTGACCCTGAGCGGCGGCCGCATCCTAGTCGCGGGCGGTTTTGGCCAAAGACCGGAGATCTACAACTCTGGGCGCGGGCGCTGGGCGCCTCAGGCCCCAATTCCTGTTCGTTCGCACCCGGTCGTCCTACCTCTGCGTACCGGGTCAGTTCTCATGGCCGCGGGCACAGGAGGGCAGGGCCACGACCTCAGCTCAGCCCGCGTCCTCGATCCTGCAACCGGCAAGTGGGCAGCAACCGGTTCCATGCACAAAGTCCGCAACCAGGCGATCGGCGCTGTCCTTCCCGATGGACGAGTGCTCGTCGCAGGCGGGGAGCAGGTAACGGGACATGTGCTGCGATCGGCGGAGGTCTACGATCCGGCAACCGGGAAGTGGGCTGCTACCAGCCCCATGACAATTTCAAGAGATGCCGGCATCGTCATGAATATGCCTGACGGGCGTGTGCTGGTCTGTGGCGGGATGAACTTCTCAGGAGTGTTGGACAGCTGCGAATTTTATCACCCATGACAGCCGCCCCGGTGTGCGGGAATCAGTCAGACACGCCGAAGATATTCGCAACCTACGGTCCATACGCAGCGAACATGAAGGGTCCTCCCCCGCCATAGATTTCCTGCCCGATCGAACCGCTGATCTGCTCTCCGGTGCGCAGATCTTCCAGTGGAATGTCCCAGGTGAGGTTATTGTGCGGAACGAAAGGATACTCTCCGGCAGCGCTGGTTGCCGCGCCGGGCGGGAGCCGAGTCGGGAGGGCGTACTGCATCGTTTTGGGGCTCTCGCTGACAAATGCTTCCACCAGGTCGCGAACGTAGCTCGGTTCTTTCCCCGCGTAGTTCAGATAGTCCCGCAGGCCCAGCCACGCCTCGTACTGCTCTAGCATGGCGATGTAGTCGGACCACGGTAGAGGGTTGAGTCCGAAGTACGTATGGTATCCCGAACCCTTGCGGCACATCCCGTATGTACAATCCCACAGACGGGTGGCGTGGAAGAGGTTGGCGAGTGCGAGCAGCGCGTCCCCTCGATATTCCGCATTGTTTGTCATCGTGTATAGGCGCTCGGCTGCTGCGGCTCCGTATGCCGACATGTGCGTCTCATACGCCAGGGAAAAGCCCTTCCCGCTCATGTGCACGATCGAGGCCTCTGCTTCCCGCAAGTAGCGATCATCCTTGGTGAGATCGTAGAGGCCAAGCATGAGCCAGGCGTAGCCGCCTGCAACGTCCGATTCCAGAGCAGATCCCTGGCCGTTCCAATCGCTGTAGCGAAAGTTCTGAGGGAACTCGTAGTTGTTGACATGAGCCAGGGAGATGACGGCGCCGGTCGAATCCAGCAGCAGCGTGCGAGCATTGGCGCTGCCCAGCTGGGCCAGCTGCAGAAGCGAGATCATGTTGGTCACGAAGTACCAGCTCTCACCCGTCGCACCGGGATCGTGCCCGAGTCCATTGACGATACTGTGAAACTGCGGATCATAAAAACTGGGGAGCGAGGCCTCGAGCATGGAGTCGAGCGCGAGCGACGTATGAAATTTCGACTCGTACGCCTTGACGCCTGCCAGGACGCCCACCTGGGTAATCAGCTCCGGAGCGGATCGCGTGTCCGAAACGTATGAGCGGAGATACTTCTGTCCGTTCACGGTCACGAGATTGGCAGGATCGAGCAGGTCAGTTGCCTCCTGTGCCGCTGGCGGCTGCCAATCCTCGTTTGGGATCGACGGTTTTGGCATGGCATCGTATACACTTCCAAGCAGCCGGAGATAGGTATCGGCGACAGCCGTCTCGTTCGACGGAATGCTGGGCATCAGGTACAGGTAGCTGTCCAGGACCAGCGTCGACTTCCCATGGGGCAGGCTGCCGAGATCGCTTGCAGACAACGGGTAGCCAAACGAGCCACTGCCTGTTGATCCGACAAGCGAGCCTTTGGTTCCCGCGTTGGGATAGGTGAAGGTACTTTGAGCGACGCCAGTTTGTGTCCGGTCGAAGTACGTACCGAGCGCTGTGAAGTTCGCCAGGTACATCGCGGTGGTCTTTAATGGCTTGCAGGACATCATGACGGACGTGCCCGCCACAGGTGGAGCAGATGCGTACTCCTTCAGGGAGGAGGCGGGCGCACCCTGAAGCTGAACGTCCGCCGCGAACTTCTTCACGTTCGGAACGGACTTCCGCGGCGTCAGGCTGAGCTTCAGGTGGATGAGCCCCGGAGTCGAGGCTAGTTCCAGAGTCAAAGTAAAGGATGCCCAGGACGACGCGCCGTCCAGCATGTACGTCCTACCGGAATGGCGAACCCTGCGCACGGAGTACAGGAGGTCAAGGCTCTTACTCCCCGGAATCTCCCGAATCGCGAGTTCACCTCGAGTGCCGGTACGCGTCACGACGATGGCGCCCGTGGACGCGCGGAAACGAACCGTATATGGCCCCGTCGTAGTCTTGAAGGAGACATCCGCTGCTACTGTCTGCCGGTGAAGTCCATCCGCCCGGGTACAGGAGGGGATGAGGCAGGCGATACAAAACAATGCGCTCAGCGGGACATGAAGCGGGCGACGCACTCTGGCCTCCAACGCGAGTTGATCGCTCAGCAGAAAAGCAAGAGACTATGTGGCCGGACAGACGTCCGGCCACAGTGATAATGCCAGATGATCGTGCACCACACTGTCGACGATGACCCACTCGCTTTACCGAATGCTATCCGGCTCAAACCGGGCTGCTCTACGGCACCCAGAGCTTACCGCTTACCGCTGCTTCCTTCCGGACCTGACGGGGTTCACAGGGCTCCGCCGCGTAGAACCCGGCTTTCAACGTCGGAATGCCCAGCAGTCGCGGGCAGGCCAGGCCTCGAGTATGGAATTAGACCCCGCTGTAGCGGATTGCGGGTTCAGGGCACCGCTAGCTCCCCGCTTAGCACGATCACCATTAGCCTACCCCACAATTCGGTAAGCTGTCTACTTCGAGCAGTCGTCACGACAGCTCGTGAGTAATCCGCAATCTCCTACATGGGCACGGCGGTACATGTAAGCACCGGCGCCGTCTCTGTGCTCCCCCGATGTTCCAGCTCTCGCTGTGGCCAGGAGATCAGAGCACCCGGAGGATATCCGGCAAAGCAGTCCCTGCTCTAATGATGCACGACGTCGTCATGGCCGGTGGGCCACTGCTGCGGTTCGTATTGGCGTGGCCAAGACGGTACCAGTCCCGGACGTGGTGCCACGGGGACAGAGTCACCAGGTCTGCATAGTCGAGAATTGATCTCTACAGCGCGGGCAGTGCTTCCAGCGCGCGATCGATATGTTCCTGCGGCAGATCGTAGTTCTCCAGCTGCCCCGCGAAGTACGCTTCATACGCGCTGAGGTCGAAGTGACCGTGTCCGCTTAAATTGAACAAGATAACCCGACTCTCATCACGCTCACGCGCGTCGCGCGCCATGTCGATGGCCGCGCGCACGGCGTGCGCTGCCTCGGGCGCGGGCACGATTCCTTCAGTACGAGTGAACATGATCGCTGCCTCGAACACAGGCAGCTGTTGGTAGGCGACAGCCTCGATCACCCCTTCGTGGTGCAAGGCACTGAGCGACGGCGCATCGCCGTGATACCGGAGGCCTCCGGAGTGGATGGAGGGAGGCACAAACCCATGGCCAAGCGTATACATCCGGACGAGGGGCGTCATACCAACAGTGTCACCAAAGTCGTAGCGATACTCGCCCCGAGTTAAGGTTGGGCACGCAGTCGGCTCAACCGCCAGTACCTGCAGCGCCTTATCGGTGGTTAGCTTGTCATGGACGAATGGGTATGCCAGCCCGGCAAAGTTGCTGCCGCCGCCCACGCACCCGATAACTGTGTCCGGATACTCGCCGGCCATTTCCATTTGCTGTTTCGCCTCGAGGCCGATAACGGATTGGTGAATAAGCACGTGGTTCAAGACGCTGCCGAGCGAGTAGTTGGTGTCATCATGCGTGGCAGCGTCCTCAACCGCTTCGCTGATGGCAATGCCAAGACTGCCCGGGGACTCCGGCTGATCGTCGCGGATGGATCGGCCTGCCTGCGTCCGCGTACTCGGACTGGAAAAGACTTCTGCCCCATAGGTCTCCATCAAAATGCGCCTGTACGGTTTTTGCTCGTAACTCACGCGCACCATATACACGGTGCAGGCTAGATCGAACATGGTACAGGCCATTGCCAGAGAGGAACCCCACTGACCTGCGCCCGTTTCAGTGGCCAGGCGTCGCTTTCCCGCTTTCTTGTTGTAGTACGCCTGCGCAATCGCCGTGTTTGGCTTGTGACTTCCGGCCGGACTTACCCCTTCATATTTGTAGTAGATGCGCGCCGGGGTATCGAGTAAACGCTCTAGTCGACGGGCGCGAAAGAGAGGTGTCGGACGGTACTGGCGGTAAGCATCCCGCACTTCCTCCGGTATCGGAATCCAACGTTCGGTGGAGACCTCTTGCATGATCAGATCCATGGGAAACAGAGGCGCAAGGTCGTCCGGGGTGACGGGCTGCTGGGTACCTGGATGAAGCACCGGCGACACTGCAAACGGCGTATCGGCCGCCAGGTTGTACCAGGCCTCCGGAATCCGTGATTCGTCAAGCGTATACTTCACCTGGCCGGACATTGCACTCTCCTTCTCCCGGGCGGTCTGTTGGCTGTTTCCATACTAGCCCGCCGGAAGAAGCGCATGTCGTAGCATGAAAATGCTACGGTAAGGCCGTTGGGAGAGGGATATACGTGAGAGTGGCGACGTCTCGCGCCGCGCGGCCAGGTCGCGCGGTCGGCGGTTGCGCCACGGCGGCACTGACCGGTTTCGGAGTGTTCGTCGTGGTGTCAGTGATAGCGGCGGTGCTGTTTATGGCATCGCCCACATCCAGCAATAACGCCGCGACATTTATTCAGCCGCAGAGTCCATCCCTTCGATGGGATGGAAAGAGCCCGTTGACAATCCTGCTTATGCGAGCGGATCAGCCACTGTCACAGTCCCCGGCGATCTCCTCCCTCGTTCTGGCTTCCTTCTACCCACAGTCTCGCTCCGCCACATTGCTTTCTATACCGTCGAACCTGTGGGTTACGATCCCTGGCTACGGGACTGGAACGCTGGGACAGGCATACACCGACGGAGGCGCCGGCCTGGCATTGCTTGTGACACAGAGCGCGCTCCACATTGCCATACCCTACTACGCCGTCGTCGGAGCTGACACAGTGCAGCAGCTAGTAAGTATGGTCGGGGGCGTGAGTCTGCCGACAGATCGCGGGTCGCAGCAGCTGTCTGGATCATCGGTACTACGATACCTGTCATCGGCGTCCGCCCGGCAGGGCGAGATCGATCGCAATCAACGTTTTCTTGTCGCACTGGAGCGGCGCATCCTTCAACCGCAGATGTTTTTCCAGATACCCTCGATCGTCAACTCGCTTGGAGGCTCGATTCCGACTAACGTTCCCTACGATCAGATTCCGACTGTTGCCCACGCGCTTCTCAACCTTCCGTCGTCACACGTCAAGTGGACAGCGCTGGACCCCGCAAGCGGGGCGGTTACCTCATACTCCAATAGCGGGATGAGTGTCATGCTTCCGGACTGGCAACGTATCCGCGGTATAGCGCAGTCTCTCGTCCCGACTACCTGGTCCGCAGTCGGCGTACGAATGGTGGTGCTCAACGGCTCTGACCAGGCCGGCGCAGCCGCCCGTCTGGCCGTCTGGCTGCGGCAGTGCCGCATTCCGGTAGCACGGGCCGGCACGGCGGCACAGCTCACAGTTAAACAGACGCAGGTGGTACTTGCCCCACGGGCTGCCAGCGCGGCTCGCCAGATCGCAGTCACAACTGCGACACTTCTGCGAGTTCCTGTTGTAACCGGCACCGTAAGAGGGAGCACGGCATCTGTGACAGTGCTCATTGGCCACGATTTTCAAGATCCAATCCAACAGTGACGGTGCGAATGCGCTTCTTCTTCCCCCGCCGCTCGGCTCGTTTACTCCTTCTTCTTTGCTTCGCTCCTTTGATGACAGCCTGTGGCTCCGGCAGTTCTGCTAGCCCTACTCCAACGAGTCCGTCTGTCAGCAATGCCGACAGCAACCTTAGTGTTGAGGTTGCGAGCACTGATCTTGCCGTGGGCAAGACCAGATTTACCTTCGGACTGATTCGGAACAACCGGCCTCTCAGTCAGGGCCATCCCATCGTGACCTACTATTTGCTCCACGGTTCATCCGGCATCCCTGTTATGCATGGCGGGGCCAATTTCAATTACTTTGATCGAGGTTTGCCAAACACACCCGCCAACAGCGCGGCGTTTCAGATCCAGGGCGTGTATGTAGCGTATCCACAATTTGCCCAAGCCGGTACCTGGGCCATTGTGGTGCGCCTGAAGTACGGAGGGCACAGCCTCATGGGGCAGTCGGGTCCCTTTACAGTGGCGCGGCAGAGCACCAGCCCTGCCGTTGGCTCTCCCGCCCCGCGTTCCAACAACCCGACAATCGCGCAGGAACCCGCCACCAAATTGGATTCCGGGCGTCCTCCCGACGACATGCACCGCTTGAGCATCGCGAATGCGATCGGCATGCGCAAGCCGCTACTGGTTCTCTTTGCAACGGCAGCCTTTTGTGAGAGCCGGCTTTGCGGGCCCGAGATCCAGGTCATACAGCAGATCGAGAACCGATATCGGGGTCGCGTGAACTTCGTACACATTGAGATCTATAAGGATGCCAATCCCTCGCACGGTTATGCGCCCGCTGTGAAGCAGTGGCGGCTTCATACGGAGCCGTGGACCTTTATCGTCGACCGCCGCGGGATCATTCGCGCGAAATTCGAAGGTCCCACTCCCGGTTCGGAGATAATTCCCGCGCTCAATTCTGTCCTGAGGGCCTAGGCGGGAGACGCAGCGCAATCACCGATTTGCCGGAGTGTGGCCGGCGGCGCGGTATCACGTCCGTTTGCCGGGTCTGCCAGCCTACGCCTCTCCCGGAAATCGGGAGGTCTCATTTCGCCGGCCGCGGTAACTACCGCAAATTGGCTTTGACCACATTCCGGTTCCCAAGAGTTTACAAGCGGGCGACCGATGCTCGATGATGGACAGTACGAGGAGGCAGTGGGCCACTCGGGCGCGTCATGGTCGGAAAGCTTCGACTTCCGATTATCAGGAGTACTGTGGTCGCGGCACTTCATATAAAAGGGTGGACGCCCTCTCGCCTGCGGAACATTCGCACGTACTGGCTAGCGCTCGTCTGCAATGCGGTGGTCCTTGTAGGTCTGCTTGTTGCGTTGTACACCGCTGAGCCGCGCAACGTGCCACTTCGTGCGGGCAGCGTAGCCGAGATTACGGTCGTATCGCCGCACCGGGTGGCGTACACCGATCACGTGGCAACCGCGGCAAGACGACAGGCCGCGGCGGCGTTGGTTCCGACGGTCGACGAAGAAAACACCGGCCCGGCCCTCCAGCGGCGAGCGCAGGCGCTGACTTTCCTCAACCAGTCGGCGCAAGTCATCGCCAGTTCTGAGTCATCGCCGCAAAAGCTTCGCGCAATTCAGCACCTCTTGCCAACGGACCTCGCCGGCAATGTACCGCGTCAGTACGCTGCGCTTCGTGCCCAGGACCTAAGTTTTGTGCGGTTACATGCGCTCGATCTTCTCAATCAGGCACTAGAGTGGCCCTACGATTCGAGCCAGAAGGTAACAACTGAGATCGGCTTGCTCAGTACGCTTCCCCCGGGAACGACGTTTGCGGAGCGCAATGCCGTAGGCGAAGTGCTGCAGGCTTTTCTCACGCCGACTCTCGTGCCAAATGTCCCTGCCACCGACGCGAAACGCCGGCAGGCAGCGGCAAGCGTTGCGCCGGTCAAGGCGACCCTCGCGGCGGGTCAGGTCATCGTGCGGCGCGGCGACGTCGTCACCCAGGAGATGGTTGATCAGGTACGAGCCCTTGGCCAGAGCGCCCAGCGTGGAGATTGGCACACAACGGCAGCGGGCGTTCTCTTTTCAATTCTTCTGGTCACCATGCTCTTCTGGTACCTGTGGGCGTTTCACCGACCAATACTTGAAAACGCTCGCATGCTATTGCTGATCGACGCCGGAATATTGATCAGCGTGGCAGCAGTGCGGCTGCTGGAAAGTCAGCACGTCCTTCTTCCATTGTTTGTCCCCGTGGCGGCTGCTCCAACTTTCGCGGCCGTCCTTATTGCACCAGAAGCGTGTATTGCCATTGCGTTTGCCATGGCGGCTCTCTCTGGTTGGATTGCGGCAGATTCATTTGAGCTGTGCCTGTACTATTTCCTCACCAGTGCCGCCGGCGTTATGGCAGTGCGCCACGTCAAGCAGCTCAAGCAGTTTGTATTGGCGGGCGCCTACATTGCCCTTTTCGCCTTGCCCACGGCGCTCGCCTTCGATTTCTTGAGCGGTGGCAGCCACGACCTCGCCGCTTACCAGGAATACGCACTGGCAGCGGGGTTCAACGGATTTGTCTCCGCCACACTGGCGCTCGGCGGCTTTGCGCTTCTCTCGGGCTTTTTTGGCGTGACGACATCCCTCCAGCTGCTCGAGCTGGGCCAGCCTGGTCAGGCGCTCTTGCGGCAGCTGATGATCAAAGCCCCTGGCACCTATAACCATAGTGTGGTTGTCGCGAGCATGGTGGAGCACGCGGCCGACGAGATCGGCGCCAATGCCTTGGTAGCGAGGATTAGCGCCCTGTATCACGATATCGGCAAGAGCACAAACCCCACCTGCTTTGTGGAAAACCAGATGGGAATGGGAAACATTCACGACGGTTTGCGTCCCGAAGAGAGCGCCCGCCTGATACGGAGTCACGTCATTCACGGACTCCGGCTGGCCCGGCAGCACCGGCTCCCCCGTGTCATATTGGACGCTATTGGTCAGCATCACGGGACCATGACCATCAGTTATTTCTTGCATAAAGCCCGGACCGAATACGGCGAGGAAGCGGTAGAATCACCGGTATACACATACCCAGGCCCCAAGCCACAAACGCGCGAAACGGCTCTCCTCATGCTGGCCGACGCTTGTGAATCCGCGGTTCGTTCCGGTACGGATCATTCAAATGAGCGAATCCGCGAGGTCATGGAGGGTATCTTCGAAGACCGCATCCGCAACGGTCAGCTTGATGAGTCTCCCCTCACCCTGAAAGACCTTGACGGCTGCCGGCGCGCATTCTTCTCCGTGCTTTCCGGCCTGTACCATCCACGGATCGAGTATCCGGAACCGCCCGACGTGCTTTCGCTCACGGCCGCTAGAGCGGCGCGCACCGGCAACG
>DASVZE010000165.1:0-4461 GCA_036391775.1 Chloroflexota bacterium
CCGGCAAAGGACCTGTCAGCAACGTGCAAAGGGGATCTCAATGTCAACGCTCTCCAAAACCAACAGCCTTGTCGACGCTGCCTGGGTCGCAGCTCACCTGCATGACCCGGACGTTCGGCTCGTCGCGGTCGACGTTAGCCGCTCAGCCTACGACGCGGGTCATCTCGAAGGCGCAATCCTGTGGGATGTGTATCAGGATCTGCTGCGACCCAGCTTTAACATCATTGAGGCACCGGCGCTCGAGCAGCTGCTATCACGTTCGGGCATCGCGCCTGAGTGTACCGTTGTCTTCCACGGCTATGCCGGCGCTCTGGGGTTCTGGCTACTCAGCCTTTACCGCCACCAGGAGGTTCGGTTGCTCGATGGGTCGCGTAAGCGATGGGAGGCAAGTGGTCTGGCCATGACCGGCACGGTTCCGTCGTTCCCTCCCAGCACCTACAGATTGCAGGCGCCGGATTCCACGATTCGTGCCGTGCGGGCGACGGTGGAAGCAGCAATCGGTGACCCCAACAGTCTTCTGCTCGACGTGCGCACGGAGCTCGAGTACAGGGGCGAACGATTCTGGCCGTCACTGCCCCCACAGGGGCACGAGCGAGCAGGTCACGTTCCGGGGGCGGTGCTGGTGCCGATCGACATGATGTGCCGGGAGGACGGAAGCTTCAAGGTGCCTGCGGAGCTGCGCGCTCTGTACGCAAGCTATGGTGTGACCGAGAACACGGACATCATCACCTACTGCACCGTCGGCGGCCGAGCCAGCCAGGCCTGGTTCGTCCTGACTCATATCCTCGGCTACCCTAAGGTACGCGTCTACGATGCCTCGTGGGCGGAATGGGGTACGCTTCCTGACACGCCCATAACACGATTGAGATGAGGGATCGCTCTGGTAGACGTTTACCAGATGTGGCGTGATCTCGGCTATGCGGTGGGGGCAGTGCTCTTCGGTGTCATTGCTGACAGAAATTCTCTAGTGCGGGCGATGATTCACCGGCAGGGAGAGCCGGAGGAGGGCTCCCCCATCATCCGCGTTCTGGGCAACCACGGAGCCGCCGTGTGTTTCGGCGACCTGGCGGACGATGGCCAGCCCGAGACCCGAACCGGGCATCCCTCGCGACCGGGCAGAGCGATAGAAGCGATCGAAGATGTGTGGAAGATCCTCAGTGGCGATGCCCGGGCCATGGTCGCGCACCGACACTGCTCCGTCGTCCACGATCACATCAATTGTCCCACCCGCTGGACTCCACTTTGCCGCATTATCCAGCAGGTTGGTTACCGCGCGGTCGATCCGCTGTGGAGCGCCGGTTATCGTCGTCTCGCGGAGATTAGGCTCAAAGCGGACCGAGGGGTGATGGCGGCCGACACGCGCGATCGCATCAGCGGCGAGTTGATCGAGGCGAATTTCCTCAGACTCCAGCGGCAGCTCTTGCTCGCGGGCAAGCTCCACGATATCTCCCACGAGACCTGTCATCTCTTCGGTCTGCGCCACCAGGTCTCCCAGTAGCTGGGCACGTGTTGCCTGGTCGATACGGTCTTCCTGCGCCAGTACCTCGAGGTTCGTGCGGAGGCTGGTTAGAGGTGTTCGCAGCTCGTGGGAGGCGTCGGCCACGAGCTGGCGCTGTGCGACGATCGACTGCTCCAGTGCGCTCAGCATGGTATTGAAGCTCACCGCCAGCCTTCCCAGCTCATCGGTGCTTCGAACGTCGATGCGGCGGCGAAGGTCGCGGGTCGCGGTCACGTCTTCCGCCGCACGTGTGAGGCGCCGCACCGGAATGAGGGCCGTGCGAGCAACGAATGCGCCCAGGACGGCAGCGCCCACAGTCCCGCATGCCGCGATCAGGAGGAAGAGGAGGCTCATTCGTGCAAGCGTGGCATCAATTTGAGTAAGGGGCTGCGCGATCTGCACGGCAAGTCCGGAGTCAATCTGTGCCGTTAACACACGTAGGTGAATCCCGTCGACCGTCATATTCGTGAACTGCGGCCCCTGCGTACCATGCGCGATGGCGTGAGTTTCAGCAGTCACCGGAAGGCTCCCTGCCTCATTCCCGGAACGCTGTACTAAACCGCCGGATGTCACGAACTGAACAAAGTTACTCGAGTCGAAAGGGCCCCGAGGGAGAGACGGGATATCACCTCGGTGGTTGGGCCCCTCATGGTGGTTCGTATGCTCTCGAAGTCCCGAGAGCTGGCTGCGCAGACCGTCGTCTACCTGTCTTTGCATGTTATTCGCGACCACGACGTATGCAATCCCCGACGCAAGGATGACCGTCAGTGCGACCGCTGCTCCGGTGGCAAGCGCCAGACGGGTGCGAAAGGGAACGGAGCTCATCACTGAGTGTCCTCGCGCAGCGTGTACCCGGCGTTTCGTTTGGTATGGATCAGCCGCGGCATACCGCCTTCCTCTGTTTTGCGCCGCAGGTAGCCGATGTACACGTCCAGCGAGTTCGAGTCATAGCCGAAGTCGTAGCCCCAGACATGCTGGAAAATGACGGAGCGGGACAGAACTTCCCGCGGCCGCCGCATGAATAGTTCCAGGAGGAGGTATTCGGTGCGAGTCAGCTCGATGCGTCGTGGACCCCGCCGTACTTCCTGCGCGATGGGATCGAGCTCAAGATCGGCAAAACGGAGAAGCTGGTCATTGGCAGGAGCATTCCGCCGCAGGAGCGCTCGCACGCGCGCCAGGAGCTCGGCGAGGGCAAAGGGCTTGACTAAATAATCGTCTGCTCCTGCGTCCAGGCCCGCGACCCGATCGTCAACCGTCTCCCGCGCCGTCAACATGAGGATCGGCACCCGGTTGCCGGTACTTCGCAAACGCCGGGCCACCTCGAGCCCGTCGATACCGGGCATAAGCACGTCGAGGATCACCAAATCGGGCTGGGCGGCTTCGATGACGCTGAGTGCTTCCGCACCGTCGACTGCCGTCTGAATGGTGTAGTGCTCGAGCGACAGCGCGCGGCCGGTCGCCTCTCGCACCGTGGGTTCATCGTCGACTATTAGGATTTTCACTCTTCATTATCCTGCTACCCGACTCGGGATTGTGAGGCTGTTGAGCCAATAAGCCACATTCTTACGTGATGTTTAGATTAGCCGCATCGATCGGTCATCTATCTCCACTAGCGTGAGAGATGAAAAACACATCTGAAGGAGATGAACCATGAAACGACCGATCCTCGCATCCGCCTTGCTAGCCGCCGGACTCTTTGGAACCGGTATCGCCGTTGGGCAAATTGGCGGTATTCCGGGCTCGTCGGCGGCGACCACTGTGGCCACACCGTCCGCCACGCAAGCCGCTCCCGACGCCGGCGGCCATCAGAGCGGCGCCCAGGACACTCCCCATGCTGACGGCACCGTGACAGCTATCAATGGCAACACCTTGACCATCTCGGCCGGCACCGACCCATCGGGCACCACTGAGTACACGGGTGTGACCACCGTTACCCTGACGAGTGCCACCCAGTACGATGCCGGGCACGATAGTACCGGCACCATCAGCAAGTCGTCCATCAAAGTCGGTTCCTACGTCATCGTCGAGGGCACCCTCAGCAGTGACGGGAAGACCATTACGGCGACAAGTCTGGGCATCAATCCCGGAGGCCCTGTACCCGGGCGCTAATCGCCGCACATCGGGCGGGACAACAATCAATCGGAACGGCGCTCCTGGTGGAGCGCCGTTCCGCTGTGTTGCGGGCCATTTTGCCTTGTCATTATCTCCCACGGTTGCAGTCTTCCTCCTCGCGATCGTAGGTAATTCCGGGCCGCCCAAAACCTCAGAATCGTGAACGCGAATGAGGTCACACTGCACGGTTCAGTGCTAGGTGCATCGGACCATAAAGATACTCGCAATCAGGGTCCGCAGGAGAAACAGAGTGAAGCCGATCATGGCAGGGCGTGCATAATCCCTGACGATGATTTATGTGCCGGAGTAACGGCACGAGAATGAGAGAGACGATAAAGCTTGAGGAGAGTGCGATGGCAGCCAATACGATACGTGTGGTTGGAATTGGAGGATCAGTTGCGCCGGCTTCCAAAAGTCGTAGCGCGCTGTGGGCCGCGCTGGAGGGTGCCCACGAAGCTGGCGCGCAAATCCTCCTCTTTGATCTCCACCAGATGAACCTTCCTCTATTTAACCCGACGACGCTGCAGGAGCCTCCAGCTTCGGCCGTACGTCTGGCGGAAGCGGCCTACAGTGCGGATGGTCTTCTGTGGTGTAGTCCGATGTATCACGGCACCATTTCGGGAGCATTCAAGAACGCCCTCGATTGGCTGTACTTGTTAGGCGATCGGAATCCTCCCTACCTCGCCGACAAACCCATCGGACTCATCAGTACTGCGGGCGGCACGCAGGCCCTACAGGCAGTGAACACAATGGAATTCAGCGTTCGATCGCTACGTGCATGGGCCGTTCCCCTGGTCGTTCCCGTCGGTCCCGCTTCTCGGTTGTTTGATAATGAGGGTAATCTCCAGGAC
>DASVZE010000166.1:0-2362 GCA_036391775.1 Chloroflexota bacterium
CGGCCCGATCCACGTACAGTTGCGAACGCCATCCTCGCCCGGTTCGGTACGTCGATTCCAGTTGACTTATTGCCACCGAGGCGCGCCAACGCCTCTGCACGGGCGAGGTCGGAGCGCCTTGCGCGCTTGGCTGGTTCCCCGAGCCTGCATCGCATGGTGCGCCCTGTTGTGCCTCCAAGGATACGTGGATACGTCGAGCGCACGGTGAGACGAATCAACGATATTCCTTTTAAACCACCTCCTATTGAACCGCAAGTTCGAATGCGCCTTGCGCGGTACTATGAGTCTCATAACAGTAAGCTGAGCGCGCTCATCGAACGAGATCTAAGCCAGTGGTCGCCATGACACCACCGCTTAGTGCCGGAGTACCTGGGAGGGCCTGGCTATCTAACGCGCGCCGACCTTCGTGTAGCGGTCGGATCCGCCCGTGATGTCTGAGTCGGCTCTTTCCCTTGACCAAAGCGTGCCCACTCAGCTAGCGGATCGCCATGCAAGGGATGGCAAGCCCGAGCACCCAGAAGTCGGTTCCGTTAACAGTGGCAATAAAGAATCGAGCCCCAGCGGTGGTGCAGCGACTCTCGCACTTGCGAGCTACTTGGCGCAAGCTACCCGATTTGGTCTCTCTGTTCTTGTCGCTCAAGTGTTTGGGCCCGCAGGGCGAGGAGCCGTGGCTCTAATCAGCGTCTTGGATGAAGCGTCCACGACGTTGTTCACGGCTGGCGTTCCACCGGCTGCTGGCTATCACGCAAAGACCGGGAAGGATTCGGACGCGGCACTTATGAGCGCGGCCCTTCGTTTCGGCCTGTTGGCCTTCCCTGTAACTGCAGCCATTGCGGTGGCCATCGGCTTTCTGGGCCTCGGCTCTCTCGAACCAGCAGCCCGTTGGTTCACCGTTCTGCTCATCGCCTGGACCGGCATCGTAAACCTGCCAAGTCTGGTGGCGATGAGCATCATGCAAGCGCATAGAGACCTACGTAGCCTTGCCATATACAACATGCTCTTTGGCATGGTCACTCTCATTGTCGTAGCGGCTCTATTTCTTTTTGGTCACCTCAGCATTGCCTGGGTTGCGGCAGGGTTTGTCGCCGGGCGATTGGCAACTGCCATTTATGGAGCCGCCAAGACGGCATTGCCAAGGTTGAGAGGAACGGCAACGCTACGGCCCCTACTCCACTACGGACTTCGTGCCCTTCCCGGAACTACCGGAATGCTGTTGAACAATCGCTTGGATCAACTCCTGATCGCGCCACTTGTAGACCTCCGTGCACTAGGCCTATACGCGGTGGGCGCTGGGACCAGTTTTCTGCCGACGGTGCTGGCGATGTCAGTGGCCTCGTCAGCGTTCTCGTCGATCACACACGATGGTCATCTTGGCAGGCGAGGCAAAGCTAGTATGGCGATCCGGCGAGGCCTGATGGTCTCAGGGCTATCGGCAGTAGCCTTGGCCTTCCTGTCCCCACTGCTCATCCCTCTTGTATATGGCGCGGCGTTTAAGGGCGCTGTCGTCCCGACCATCGTCTTACTGTTGAGTAGCGTTCCATGGGGCGGTCAAATTGTCGCTCGACAATGCGCTAATGCACTGGGCTATCCGGGGTTCGGGTCAGCCGGCGAGGTCACGGGGTTGTTAGTAACTGGCGTCGGGCTACTAATATTTGTACCGATGTACGGAATTCTCGGTGCAGCTGTCGTATCTTTAGCTGCGTATTCGGTTCGATTTGCCGTCACTGTTGTGCTGCTCAAGGGCAAGGGAGTCACCGGCATTATCCCCGGTCGTGATGATCTAGTCTGGCTTTGGCACAGGGTTACAAACAGCTTGCGCCGTCGTGTTCACGTGAGATGCGGCTAGCACTCGCGCGACGGTCGGAGACGTAGGTCGAGCCCGTGACGCATGACGAGGTCTGGAATGCGGTCCGATCTGTGTTCGTCGTGATGATCGACCACATGTTGTGGGTCACCAGCGCGGATCACTATTGAGCCAGATGTCTGGTGCTTCGGGAGAGTCTCCGGCGATCTGCAGAGCTACCGGGTCTAGGGACGTCGTGCGATTGTCCACCAAGGCACGGCTGCTCGGGCATATGCGTGATCCGGTGGCGGGACTCGTCGCATGCGTAATCGCATTTGTGCTCGTGGCGGCGCTCGCTTTCAATTTCAGCCAGTTTCAGAGACTGGATACACATACGCTCGTCTGGCTTACTTCGTACAGGGGATCGATCCTCGGGTCAGCAGCGCTGGGGATTGCGCACCTCGGTGACCCGATCGCACAAGCCGCGATTCTGGTTGCTGTCTGCCTGATCTCGCTCCGACGAGGGACTTCGAACTTGTATAGCGGGGTAGTTCTCGTAGCCGGTGCGAACGTGACGAC
>DASVZE010000167.1:0-2181 GCA_036391775.1 Chloroflexota bacterium
GGGAGCGGCGTCGGCGTCTGCGGAACGTAAATGACAATCGTGGGAATCTGGGGAGGCGTGGTCGTGATGGCCGTGTGTTCGCCGTTCACGAACCCGTAGACGGCAAACAGGAGCCCGAGGCCCACAACGGCCGCAATGGGCGTGTAAATCATACGCCGGCGTTGGAGGACCTCCGGACGCGGTGCAGAGCCCGCCACGCCGGCCTTCCGATCCGCCAGCTCCAGCGGGTGCTCATGCAGCATTTCCTCCTCGCTCAGCCGGCCCGTCCACATGGACTTGTTAAACCGGCGGAGGTGGACCCCGTACATGTGCCACACGATGATGGCCAGCACCGCCAGCAGAGCCTCGGCCCCGTGGGCGGTCTTGGCCGCCGGAATGAAATCACCGGGCATGAATTTGACCGTGGTGATCGGGTTCCACATGATGAAGCCGGTCAGGCCCATGATGAGGATGCCCCATACGAGCGCCCAGTATTCAGCCTTCTCCTCGAAGGTGTAGCGACCCATCTGGGCACCGGTCTTGCGAAGCCCCAGGTTGTACGTGAAGGCCGTCAGGGCGTCCTTGACATCCTGGAAGCCGGGCAGCATGCTGAGAGGCCGGCGCAGCACGAAGATCTTGTATCCCAGGGCCAGCACGTGGTAGATGGCAACCAGCATGAGGACGATGGCCGCCACATGGTGCGTGGTGCGCACGTTCTCGACGCCGCCCCACAGGCCGATGATGAAGATCGAGACGGAACTCAGCGCGTACTTCTGCACGAGGCCGGTGATCGCCAGAGTCGTGAAAGAGAGCAGCATCACCACATGTTGGAGGCGATCCGATAGGCTAAAGCGCGTATACCGCGGGGCCGGCGCGTCGGAGTAGAGCTTTCTCTGGGGAGTGGAAGTAGTCTGCGCCATTAGTGCCGTCCTTCCCTGCGCGCCCGTATCGTTCGACCCGCAAAGTCCACAACCACGAAGAGCAGCATGCCTCCGATCACGGTGGGGATGAATACTTTATAGAACAGGCCCACATAGTAGACCAGCGGGAATTTGTCCGCACTCGCCACGTAATGGCTCATCCAGGCATCGGTAAAGCTCGCCGTGGTCACATCCGGATGGCAGCGCTGGCACCTCGTGAGCAGGTTCTGCTTAATGGCGATGCCGGTCACGGGATTATTGACATTGGCAATATCATGCACGCCGTGACAGTCGATGCAGACCGGCTTGTTGGTCGGGGTGTCCGGGGATACCTGTTCGAAGAGGGTGACCGTGGTGCCGTGGAAATCCGCCACGTAGGTATTGAGGACCTGGGTCGAGATGCCATACTTGTTCATGATTCGCGAATCGGTGTGGCATTTGGCGCACAACTGAGGGATGTCGTTGCGGAAGCCGGCCGTCGTCGGATTCTGGATGTTGTGCACGCCATGGCAATCGATGCAGGTGGGAACATCCAGGTTGCCCGCCGTGGTCAGTGCCGCGCCGTGCACGCTGGTTTTATACGTATTGTAGATGGCACTGTGGCAGCGTGCGCACTTCAGCGGGATGCTCAGGCGCGCACTGGGCAGCAGCTTGCCGGTCTGGGCGTCTGTGAGGCGGGTCTGCTCGTGCGGATTGTGGCAGTCGGTGCAGACGGCCGCGTTTTGGTTTCCCCCGGCCAGGGCCTTCTGATGCACACTGTCCAGAACCTTGTTGTATTGCTCCGCATGGCAGTTCTTGCAGGACGTGTAGAGCTGCAGGGTAACGTCCCGCCGGGTCGCGGCATCGAAAGCGGGGTGGGGGAACCCGCTGATATTGGTATGACAGTCGACGCAGGCGACATTCGATTCGTTGTGGACGCCGTGCTTGAAGGCCTCGGGGTCGATGGTGAGATAGAGTTGCTCCCCGCTGGCCAGGGTCTTCGTCATTCCCTGCTGGGCATGGCAGCCCAGGCAGACCTCATTGGCGGGCTTGCTCCCCGGCTGGGCTGTGGCTTGAGCATTGGGCTGCGCTTCCGCCGGAGACACGCGCGTCGCCGCGACCGCCAGCACTGAAAGGAGTATGACTCCCGCAATAAAAAACGCAACCCGGAGTCGGATCTGCAGCCTCTGGGTCATCGTATTCTCCATCGATTTCCTGATACGAGCATTTTCGAGCTACATCCTTTCGGCTAAGATCGAACCGCCCCATTCTGCCAACCTGGCACCAGTAGGGAGAGCATTCG
>DASVZE010000168.1:0-7177 GCA_036391775.1 Chloroflexota bacterium
GTTGCCCGGCTCGGCGGCGATGAGTTCTCCGTTCTTCTTCCTGGAGCGGCCCGGAGCGGAGCCGTGCAGGCCGCGGCCAAGATTCTTCAAGCCGTAAACGAGCCGTTTGAGTTTCCGAATGCTCACATCGTCGTTGGGACGAGCATCGGCATCGCGCTTTATCCGGAGCACGGAGACAACTCTGACGCGCTCATTCGCCATGCCGACCGAGCAATGTACATGGCGAAAAAGTCGGGATTGGGTTACAGTATCGCCGAAGGAACGCGGTCGGGCGCACACGTCGCATAGAGCACTGGAGTGCACTTATGCTCCAGCCAGTCCTTCGCGAATGGCCCAAAGCATGGCTTCTGTCCGGCCTCTCAGTCCGAGCTTTCCGTAAATGTTTGCCAGATGGGTCTCAACCGTCCGCGCGCTGATGTTCAACCGGACGGCAATCTCTCGCGTACTGGCGGCTCCCGCCAGTAGCACCAGGACCTCCAGCTCTCGCGGGGTGAGCGGTTCGATTAACGAATCCAGACCCGATTTCGTGGCACCTGGCGATCTGCGATCACCAACCTCCATGAGCCGGCGAGCGATCTCTGGCTGAAGCCATGGCTCCCCTCGCGCAACGGTCCGGATGGCGCGTACCAGGTCAGCTCCGGCAGAGTTTTTGAGTAAATACCCACTTGCCCCGGCCTGCATGAGCGCGAAGACATAGTTGTCCTCGTCGTGCACGGTGAGAACGAGAACCCGGGTCTCCGGTACGTGTTCACGGAGCCTGCGTGTAACCTCTACTCCGTCGATATCGGGGAGACCTACATCACTGACCACGACATGCGGCCGGGAGTCGCTTACGACCTTGACACCGTCCAGCCCCGTAGACGCCTCGCCCACCACCTCGAGGTCCGGCTCAAGGGAGAGGAGGAGCCTGATTCCGTCGCGCAAGACCTGATGGTCATCAATCAGCACCACGCGAGTTCTGGAATCAATCATGCCTGCTCCCCGGCGGGCACATCGGCCGTTACAGCAACGCCGGCACCAGGCCGGCCCTCGACACGGATGGACCCACCCACGCTCTCAATTCGCTCGCGTATACCCGACAGTCCAATCCCGCTAGCGTTTTCCGCTCCCATTCCACGTCCGTCGTCCGTCACTCGTAGCGAGATATGTCCGTCATTTCGACTCAGAACAAGTGATATGTGCCGGGCCCCACTATGCTTACGCGCGTTTTCCAGACACTCTTGAGCCACGCGAAAAAGCGCAAGCTCCACATCCTGCCCAACGCTACCCAGATCGCTCGGGCCATATTCGACCTCGATGCCGGTGGATTCACTGAATTGTTCCACGAAGCGCTCCAGTGTGGCTGTCAGGCCGAAGTCGTCAAGCATAGCCGGCCGTAGCGCATGACTGGCGCGTCGGACACCCTGGTAGGCTTCTTGGGCCTGTGTCAAAAGTCGAAGCAACGTTTCTCGCGCCTGTGTGGCGTCGGCCGGAAGCTGGCGCTCGGCCACCGTGCCCAGGGTGATGAGATTGGCCACCTCCTGGGCGGTTCCATCGTGTAGCTCACGGGCGAGGCGCGCGCGTTCGGCTTCCTGTTCGTGCGCGATGCGCACGTATGCCGCGCGAAGCTGAACCAGGCTCTCGCGGAGTCGCTGAAAAAGGAGCGCATTGTCGAAGGCAGCGCTCGCCTGACGAATCACGGGCGCCAGGAGCTTTAGGTCGTCGGAGTCAAATGCGTCGTGCGCCAGTTTGGGTTGGAGGCATAACACGGCTTCCAACCGGCCATGCGTGGTCAGCGGTATGGCAAGCGCGATGCGCGCATCATCAAATATGGCGTACTTGGCGGGCGTCCTGGAATGTCTGTCAGAGGTGAGCGGACGGGAGTGGATGAGCAGCAAAGCGCTTGGGGGCTCGCCCAGTGCCTCCTCGACCGGGGTGCCGGGCCAAACCTGCAGTGGAGAGGAATCAGTGTCTCGCCGAGGGCTGCTATTCGAAATGGCCCTCTGGCTGACATAGAACGAATCCTCGCGACGCCGGAGCAAGTACGCACCCCGGATATGCAGCGCCTGCGTCACTTCGTCGACGAGGACCTGCCCCAGCTCGTCCGGTTCCATGACCAGAGCCAAACGAGAGCTCAGAGCCTCCAGCAATCCCCACTGATCCGTCTCTCGCCCATAAAGAAGCCAGTCCACCAATCGCCGCGCCTGACGCCGTACCGGGGTGAAGGCGGCGCCCACCGCCACCGTCACGAGAACAAAGCTGACGCTGCCGCCCGGAGTGCTGACCGTAGTTCGGCTGGCCGAAAGCAGAATTCCCAACAGTCCGTACGCCACGGCGATGACGAACGTCAGTGATCCGTAGACGACGCCGCGGCGCAATATGAGATCTGCCTCGGACAGCTCGAACAGCAGCACCGCGTAGCTCATAGAGACGAGAAACAGAAGGATGATGGGCGACAGCCAAACGGTTTGAACGCGCAGACTCCCGGTTGACACGAGCGGGTAGATAAAGACCACGACGCCCGGGACCGTCCCTGCGATCAGACCGGCGAGCAATGCGCGTGTCCCTGCGGCGCTCTCCGGTCCCAACGGTCTGCCCAGCTGAAGTGCCGTCTGCACAATTGCTCCCAGCAGAAAGAGCGCGACAAGCAACATGCTGAAACGCCAGAGCAGAGACGTGTGCTGACTGTAAAGGTCGTCTGTGCCTGGAACAGTGAGGATAATCGACGGAACAAAGAGAAGAGAGTCCCACCATTTCCATGTCTCGCCGCTGCGGTATGCGCGCGCAAAGAGGAAGAGGAAAGGAGGAAAGAGAAGCAGTCCTGCCGCGAACAGCGCTGAATTAACAATATTGACGTGACGATATAAGGTGGCCAGGGAAAGAAAAATGGATCCACACGCCGCGGATAGCAAGAAAAGCGCGCCCGCCCTTTGACCGCCACGCTGGAGGAAGACGAGAACCCCGAGAGCCAGCCACAACAATGAAACCAGGATAAAGGTGACATCGGCAAAGGCGCCTACGTGCGCTCCTGAGCCGGTTGCTTCCTGCGCGGCCGCATAAAATTGTGTGGCCAATGAGGCGCCGGCCGCCAGAAGGACAAGACGGGACGCACGGCGGCGCAGGACAGCGGCGTCTAGCAGAGGCGGCTTGTCTCGTATGACGACGCGAGTGACGCTATCCATCTATCCGCTCATTTCATCTGCAAAGTATACAGCGGTTTGACCTGGCATGGATGATGCCTCCAGAGCGCAGGCATTGGAAAGTCATTGTTCGAAGGTCGAAGTACAAGGGAGGAAACACGTGACCCAGGCGGACGCCCCAAGTGAAGAGGGCGGTGAGTACGGTGCTCAGCAAAAACCCTACGCCTACTACGCTCTTCTCATAGCGCTCTATAACGCCGCATTTGGCGGCTTTACCCTGCTCTATCGAGGCAAGAAGAATACGCTCGACCGCGTTACCGGGCTCGATCTCCTGATGCTCGGTCTCTCCACCTTGAGACTGTCCAAGCTGGTGTCCCAGGACGAGATCACGAGCGTCGTACGAGAACCGTTCGTAAAGGAGGAAGGTGCGTCACGAGAGCCGCAAGGAGACGGCATGCGGTGGGCGATCGGTAAGCTCGTGCTCTGCCCCACCTGTACCGGCACCTGGATCGCTGCGTTTCTGACCTACGGGCTGCATCTCTTCCCGCTTTACACCCGGCCGCTTCTGGCTCTGGCCTCCGCGTCCGGCATCAGCCAGCTGGGTGACGCCGTACTTGATCTCGTCTACACGGACCGAAACGTTCTGCGGCGACACGAGAGTTAGACGCAATGTGAATAATCGGCCATACCCGTGCGTAAGAAGAAACGTCACGGGCACGGCTGGTTGCTCTGAAGAAGCGTCGTCTGGTCGCTAGTTACGGTCGGGTAATATCGCTGCTGCGGTCTCTGGTTTCTGTCGCGGTTTCGGTGGCGGAATCTGGCGCGATACTGCTTGACGTTCCCATGCGCGTCGCCGTTGGAGGTTCGGTTTCCGGAGCGCTTCCCGGCGCGGTCGGAGCAGTTGTGGTTGACGCGACTCCGTCGCGATCGATCTTCCGGAGTTGAGCGCTATCGCCTTCATCTGCCACGACAGTTGACGGCGGCCTGACGCCACTGGGGGATTCCGCCTCAGATTCGGCGGGTAACCCGGTCGGGCCGGCGCTGGTCGGGCGGGTCAAGCCGTAGTAACCGTATACGCGATTCTCAGCGTTGGGACTGAGCACGTCGTCGTGGCTGAAACGAGGGGCATCAGCCATCAGATCTTTGGGGTAGGCGATCTGGAGTGACTGTGTCCGTTTCATCTGCGCTCGACTTCTGACGAGCATGGACTGTGCCAGAGACGGCAGACCGCTGAATTTGCGACGTGTCCCCATCTTGCTTACCTTGAGTGGGGTATACAGTCAATGTCTCTGGAGACAACAACGGAATCAGACCAAGAGGAGCGACAGCGCGCGCGTGAGTTCCGCGACTGCATGGGCCGCTTCGCGACCGGTGTGACAGTCGTCACCACCACCTGGGGCGGCGACGTGCATGGCATGACGGCCAATGCGTTCGTGTCGATCTCGATTGATCCGCGGCTCGTTCTGGTATCGGTCTCAAAGCGCGCGAGGATGCATGACATGCTGCTGGCATCGAGACGCTATGCCCTGAGCGTGCTGGCCGAGGACCAGGAGGGAGTTGCGCGACACTTCGCGGGGCGAACTAAAAAGATCACCTCCGTCGACTTCGAGTGGAAGGACGACCTGCCCCTGGTCAAGCACGCGCTGGCGCATGTTCGCTGCACGGTCGACGCGCATCATGAAGCGGGCGATCACACCCTGTTTCTGGGACGGGTCGACGATCTCGATTTCAGGGACGGATACCCATTGGTCTTTTTCCGCGGACGCTTCTACGGTGTAACGAGCCGGCCGGAGGGCATCTCGATCCCAGCGCTGACGGCGAGGGAGCAGCTTGAGGCTCTGGATGAGGGTACCGAACGAGAATCGTTCCCGCTGGAGTATTACTGGTAGCCCTGAGCATGTGGAACTGCCGCCAGGCATAGAGACGCGGAAGAAGGTTTGATTGGACACAGCGGTAGACGTTCTTCCATACACGGGTGAGGAGTACATCCGGTCCCTGCGCGACGGACGAGCGGTATACATCAACGGGGAGCGAGTGGCGGACGTCACCACGCACCCCGCCTTCCGAAACGCGTGCCGATCCATCGCCCGCTTGTACGATGCGCTACACGACCCCACACAACAGTCAAAGCTACTGGGCCGTGATCGACACGGCATTACGACGCACAAGTTCTTCAAGCCCGCTTACTCGGCCCAAGAACTACTCGAATCACGTGACGCCATCGCCGAATGGGCAAAGCTGACCTATGGATTTATGGGACGCACGCCCGACTATAAGGCGGCGTTTATGGCAACTCTGGGAGCGGCGCCGGATCTGTACGAGCCTTTCGCGGAAAACGCGCGTCATTGGTATCGCGCATATGCATCAAAGGTCATGTTCCTCAACCACGTGCTGGTCAATCCACCGATCGATCGCAACAAGCCGATCCACGAAGTGGCAGACGTCTTCTTGCATGTCGTCAGGGAACGGGACGACGGCATCATCGTCTCGGGCGCGAAAATGCTTGCCACGGGATCCGCCGTGACGCACGCTACATTCGTTGCCCAGAACACCGCCGCTCAACTGGAAAAGGGAAAGGCGGAAGATTTCGCGCTGGTCTTTATCGCTCCCCTCGACACCTCCGGTCAGCGCCTGGTATGCCGCACATCGTACGAAGAAGTTGCCCGCAGTCCGTTTGACAACCCGCTTTCCAGCCGCTTTGACGAGAATGACGCGGTTCTCATCTTTGACAATGCCTTCATCCCCTGGGAAAACGTGCTGGTCTACCGCGACGTGGACAAGGCTACCGCCTTCTATGCTGCGTCGGGTTTTGTGAACCGGTACAACTTGCAGTCGAACACCCGTCTGGGCGTCAAGCTCGACTTCATGAGCGGACTCCTCATGCGAAGCCTGCGGGCGAACGGTACCGACCAGTTCCGCGGGGTGCAGGCTCAGCTGGGAGAGGTTGTTGCCTGGCGGAGCATGATCTGGGCGTTGACAACGGCCATGGCGCTCGACCCCCAGTCAGGACCGGGCGGCACTGTTATGCCCAAGCTGGAATACGCGGCGGCGGGACGTGTGTTTTCAACGATGGCCTGGCCCAGGGTTAAAGAGATATTCGAGCTGGTGTTGGGCGGAAGCCCCATCGTCATTCCGTCCAGCTATCGAGACCTGGAGAACCCCGAGCTGGCGCCCTTGATCGAGCGCTACTACCGTGGGTCCGACGGATCGGCGCACGATCGCATCAAGCTGTTCAAACTGGTATGGGACGCAATCGGGACAGAGTTTGGATCACGGCAAGAGCTGTACGAGCGCAATTACTCAGGCAATGACGAGCAGATTCGCCTCGACGCGCTCAATTTTGCTCGACGTCGCGGTCTGGACGACCAGTTTCTGGGCCTCGTCGAAGCGTGCATGAGCGACTACGATACGGACGGTTGGCACAACCACACGTGGTCGTGGGACGGTACGCAGGACACGCGTGGATAATCTCGCGCCCCACCAACCGGAATTCAGCGGAACCAGACTCTAAAACACACAGCGGGCGAGCAGCACCGCTATGCTCGCCCAAGGCAAACCTGGCGTCCCTAGCCGGACTCGAACCGACGCACCTGGCTCCGGAGGCCAGCGCTCTATCCAACTGAGCTATAGGGACATGTGCCTTATTTTTGGCTTGTGGACGCCAAATTTCCGGGGTTTGACCCCACATTTGACCCAGCCATTGTCATCAAAGTATCCCACCAGCGCCGCTTGCCGGTCAACTGAAATCATGGGATTTGGCGTCCCAGCGCCAAGTTTCCAGTGCCGCTCCCCATGACTCTCACGCCTCCGAGAGAACCGGATTTGGATAGACCCCACGATCCATCGCTCGAGGTGATGAAGAGACTGAGGAACTGGTGCGCTCAGGAATCCAGCACCAGGAAAGGGTTACTTTCAGGCCCGTGACGCGCTACGTCGAGGGGAGGATTGCCTTACTGTCGGACTGGCTGGAGGACGACGATCCGTATGTGAAGCGTTTTGCGAGGCGTGCCGCAGCTACGATGCGTGACCTAGCCGATCGAGTGGACGCATCACTGGCC
>DASVZE010000169.1:0-6319 GCA_036391775.1 Chloroflexota bacterium
CCACGGAGGTCACGGCGTCCCGGTGACGGGCCAGTAACCGCTCCACTCCCGCGGCCGACTCCTCACGTAGCAACCGGCTACGCGCTTGTTTGGCCTCGTCCGTGACCTGCTCGAGCAAACGTGCCGCTCGCGTACCGGACCGCCTCGAGTACTTGAAGACGTGCATGCCGTCAAAACGAATCTCACGGATACGTCGGTATCCTTCCTCAAAATCACTGTCGGACTCACCCGGAAAACCGACCATGACGTCGGTCGTGATCGTGACACCGGGGATTTCCTTCCGGCACAGCTCCACCATCGTCACGTACTGCTCGGGCGTGTATTTGCGCTCCATCCGCCGGAGAACGGCGCGGCTGGCCGACTGCAGCGGTACGTGAAGGTGCCGGCAGAGGCGGCGGTCCTGCCAGAGGGACAGCCAGGATGCACGAAAGTCACCTGGCTCCAAAGAGCTAACACGCACGCGCTGAACCGCAGATTCAGCGAGGATACGCTGCAGTAATCCACCTAGATCCGGGCAGCGCTGGTCGTCCTCTCCGTAGCTTCCCAGGTCCACTCCCGTGATCACAACCTCGGCGTGTCCCTCTGTTACAAGCGCGTTTACGCGGCGGACCACATCCTCCGGGGCCACGCTTCGAGAGCGCCCCCGTGCTCGCGGAATGATGCAATAGGTGCAATGGGAATCACAGCCGTCCTGTGCCTTGACCATGGCCCGGGATCTGTCCTGGCCGCCCGAACCATTCATATATTTGTCGAGATCGACAAAATTAGGACCTGCCTCGGGTCGCCCGCGCAAGCGTCCCTGAACCAGTTCCGGCACGCGATCCTTATCGCGATTGCGAATGACAAGCGTGCGATTGTCACTCAGTAGATCGCCAACGATGCTGGCGTAGCACCCCGTGGCAACCACCAGTGCCTCGGGGTTGGCGCGACGCGCCTGGCCCAGCATCTGCCTGGATTTTCGATCGGCAACGTGCGTCACGGTACAGGTATTGACGACGTACACGTCGGCTTGCTCCTCGAACGGGACACACGTGAAACCTGCAGCGACAAACTGGCGCGCCAGCAGATCCGACTCGCTTTGATTCACCTTGCATCCCAACGTGGTGAAAGCAACGCGCTGCGGAGCTATATCTGTCATGACGCTAGGGCGTGAGGCGATTGACGTCGCGCGGGAAGAGGGTGGTTTCCCGAATGTTATCCGCGTCCACCAGACGCATAAGGAGGCGCTCTGAGCCAATGGCAAATCCACCCTCCGGCGGCATACCAAAGCGGAACGCCTCCAGGTATCCTTCAAATTGCCCCGGATCCATCCCCCGGCTCTCGATGACGCGCATCAGCTGCTCATAGTTGTGAATGCGCTGACTTCCACTTACCAGCTCCTGGCCTCGAAAGATCAGATCAAAGCTGAGCGAATATTCCGGGTCCTGAGGGTCCGGCAGGCTATAGAACGCGCGTTTCGCCGTCGGATAGTGCGTGACAAAGATAAAATCCGTATTGAACTCCTGATCGGCCCATTCGCCGATCCAGCGCTCATCCTGCGGCGACAGATCCGGCTCTTGTGAACGGTCCTCGCCGTATCGCTCCAGAATCATACGCTGAGCTTCACGGAAGGTTATGCGCGGCACGTCGCCAAAACGCGGGAGGGCAATACCCAGCGCCTCGACATCCTCGGGATGACGCACAGCCAGAGCGTTGATCATGTACTCCAGCAAGCCGATCAACAGGTCCATCACCTCTTCCTGGCCGGCAATGAATCCCATCTCCACGTCGAGGCTGTTGTATTGATTGAGATGGCGAACCGTATAGTGTTCCTCGGCACGGAAGGCCGGTCCCACTTCAAAGACGCGCTCGAACACGCCCACCATAATCTGCTTGTACAATTGCGGGCTTTGCGTCAAAAAGGCAGGCTTTCCAAAGTACTCAAAGGAAAAGACGTTCGCCCCGCCCTCCGTCGCCGCTCCCGCGATCTTGGGAGTGGCAATCTCGGTAAAGTCGCGTGTTAAGAGATAGTCGCGAAAGGCGGCAAGTAGGTCAGAGTAGAGCCGGAAGATCGACTGCTTCTTGGCGTAGCGGAGTCCGACCGGTGCATGATTCAGAAACACATCGAGAGAAGGCTTCAAGACTTTCTTATTGATCTCAAAAGGCAAAACATCGCGGACAGGCGTGATGACCTCGACTCGGG
The DNA here is from genome assembly GCA_036391775.1 of Chloroflexota bacterium. GTDB lineage: Bacteria > Chloroflexota > UBA5177 > UBA5177 > UBA5177 > DASVZE01. The sequence continues at coordinate 2,183 of DASVZE010000169.1, forward strand.
CATTGCGAACTTCGATGCCACGACCGGCCCGCGGCTCTTCCTCGACGGTTCCCTCGACTCCGACCACCGTCTCCACTTGAAGGCCATCGAGTGGCTCCAATTGTTCGGGTTCGAGCACCACCTGGACGGTGCCACTCCGGTCGCGCAGAATCAGGAAATTAACTGCACCGAATTTGCGGATACCATGTAACCAACCCTCAATGCGCACTCGCTCCCCACGCTTCTCGGGGAGATCGCGCGTGAGAGTTCGAGTCAATATCGCAGTCTCTGTCATGTGTTACCAGGATTCCTTCCAGCTTGCAGATGAGGAAGCCGTCGCCTGTGCCTCAGCGGGTGGCTCTTCGCTTTCCAACTCGTCAAGGTACTTGTCCGCGGTCAAGGCCGCAATCGACCCGTCGGCCGCGGCTGTTACGACCTGTTTGAGCGGGTTCTTTCGAACGTCGCCGGCCACGTAGATGCCAGGGCAGTCGGTCGCCATGCTCTCGTTGACTTCAATGTAACCATTGGGGTCGACCTGCACGCAATCCTTGAACATCGATGTGTTCGGGATGTTGCCGATATACACAAACAATCCGTCGATGGGGAAATCGTATGTGTCATTGGTTTTGAGATTGCGCAGCGTAATTGACTCCAGCCGCTGATCTCCGTTGACGCGCTCAACGACGGTGCTGGTGACAAACTCAATCTTGGGATGGTTGGCGGCTCGATTCACCAGCACGCGCTGAGCCCGAAACTCATCCCGCCGGTGAATGATCGTGACCTTCGAAGCATACTTTGTGAGATACAACCCCTCGTCAAATGCCGCGTCTCCCCCGCCGATCACCGCTACACGGCGATCACGGAAGAACGGTCCATCACAGACGGCGCAATACGAGACACCGCGGCCGCGCAGATCATCTTCTCCCCCCACGCCCAGGGTACGCGGCGCAGCGCCAGTCGCGATAATGACGGTTCGAGCCAGGATCTCCTTGCCCTCGACCGTCTTGACGCGCTTGACGGCGCCGGAGAAATCGACCTCTTCCACCTCATCGCCGACATTGATCTGCGCCCCGAATTTCTCGGCATGCTGCATCATCATCATCGACAGCTCGGGACCTGTGGTCATCTCGATGCCCGGATAATCTTCCACCTCAGAGGTCGTTGCGATCTGACCACCCGGCATCTCACGCTCCAACACCAGCGTTTGCCGCATAGCGCGTGCCGCGTAAAGTGCAGCCGCCAGGCCCGCCGGCCCGCCGCCAATGATCAAAATGTCCCAGATCGTGTTCCCATTCATTTCGTTCATATCTGTTCTCTCTCTGTGCGCCCTGGCGCTTAAAACCGAATATCTCTTTGACGCCGCTGGCGCCGGGACGATCGTCTCGGATTACCCCGCTTGTCCGTCGACAGAGTTGTCGGCTCTGGTTCATCATCGCGGACCGGTCGCCGGCCGAGCCCTCCCGGCAGCTGCCGCAGCAAGTTTTCGGCTCCACTCACGTCGCACCCTGCAGCGCGGCACTGCTCACGTACGGCAACATCATTTGAGATCACGACAACTCGACCACCTGCTGCCAGCTTCTGAGCGTGCGCGATGATGACGTCGTCCGCGGTCTGGCCACGAGCCGAGTACAGCAACCGGACGCGTCCGAGCTGATGTGCGTGCACGTGCGTCCTCGATCCTCGCGTTCCATCAAATACGACCACGATATTGTCGTTGGCGAGGCGCGGCGAGCTGGCCAGAGTCTGGGCCAGTACCGTGCGAGCCTGCTCCAGACTGACACGTTCGAACGCCAGCAGGCGCGGATCGGCCCGGATAACGTTGTATCCATCGACAAGTATGTGACGCACGGGATCGACCTCGCAGCGCCCGCCACGTCATGCAGCACCGTGCGGGCCAAAGTGAAAATATGGCGATCAGGCACCAATCACCTGACCGCCTCGCGCGCGAATGGTGGGCGATACTGGACTTGAACCAGTGACCTCTGCGATGTCAACGCAGCGCTCTAGCCGCCTGAGCTAATCGCCCCTGAGCGTGCATGTGGATTATACGGCCCGTTTCGACATGGGGTCAACGCGCCTCCCATGGTAGACATGGACATGTCCGCGTTCGAACGATGGATTAGCCAGCACGCTCCCGTGCTCATTTCGGCCGCAATTCTGTTTCTTTCGCTCGCGGTTTTCATCGCAGTGAATATCCTTCGATAACGCCCGCCTGCCCGGTCCGCCGCTTGGGAGACGCCTCCTGCGCGGCTTCTGGGGGTCTTTCCACGCCGTGCCCTGTCTTACCATTAGGTCAAACGCAGCGTGAAAAGGACTCTCTATGACGGAACAGGATTCCGGGGATGAGCCGCCAATCGATCAGGAGCGGATCGCCACTGCCATGCGCCAGATTATCGAGGCAATCGGGGACGAACCACAGCGCGAGGGCTTGCTGGACACGCCGGCACGTGTAGGCCGCATGTACGCTGAAGTGTTCGCCGGGCTAGGGATGGATGCCGCTTCCCTGCTTCAAACCGGATTTGAAGAAGGTCACGAGGAGATGGTGGTGGCGCGTGACATCCCCTTCTACAGCATGTGCGAGCACCACTTCCTGCCTTTTTTTGGCATCGCTCATATCGGTTACATCCCGCGCGGCCGGGTCGTGGGCATCAGCAAGCTGGCGCGTGTGACGGATATCTTCGCGCGCCGTCCACAGCTGCAGGAGCGCTTGACCTCACAGATCGCCGACGCCGTGGTCGAGGGACTAAACCCCCTGGGGACCGCAGTCGTGGTCGAGGCAGAGCATCTCTGTATGATGATGCGCGGCGTAAAAAAGCCGGGAAGCAAGATAGTGACCAGCGCCACACGTGGTGTCTTCCGCACCAGTGCGGCAACGAGAGCCGAATTCATGAGCCTGGTTCAGAGAGGCTGATCCTTGCGAGCGCACAGTAAAAGGGATAGACTGTGGGGGCTCGCAGGCGGGTGTAACTCAGTGGTAGAGTGTCTGCTTCCCAAGCAGAAAGCCGTGGGTTCGAATCCCATCACCCGCTCCACCAGGCTCTGTACGCCATGCACCTGATCTTTGAACACGGTGATCGGGATGCCCCCGCGGGGCATGCCCTGATCTACTTCACAGACGACACAGGCAATGTATTTGCGACGTACGTCGGCGTGCCCCCAATTCCCTTTGATCTGACCAACTTTGTTCCGCCGATGTTCGCCCAGATGTTCCAGGGCATGGATTTGGGAAGCCAGTCTATGGTGGCGGCAATTCCACCTATCCCACAGAGTGTGCCTGACATAGAGTACTTACGAGCTTTAGCCGAACGGCGCAGGGATGACCTTGTCTATGCCGGTGCGACCATGCGCGGCGACCCTATGCGCATGGGCGCCGATGCCAACGAAGCAGCGCAGGCTTACGAAGAGCTGTACAGTTTGTCGGCAATCCCACAACCCGAAACTGAGGGCGCGGCCCCGGCGCGGGTTGACTCTGAGCTGAGCAGATTCGCTGAGATGTCTGAAAGAGAGCAGCTCGACGAGCTTACAACTCTCACGGGACGCCTGCGTGACTCGATGCGCAACGGACAAACAGATTCTGATACGGAGCAGCAGCTACGTCAGGTTGCATCTCTCTTGCCCGCAAAATACCGGTCCGACGCGTTAGTCGAGGCAGTCCTAACGCCAGGAGATCGGGGCCAGAAGCTCGCTGCGCTTCACCTGGAGCGCAGCTACAAGCTGTTCCACGAGGACTACCTGGACCTGGAGAGGATCGACCGCGAGATCGAAGCCATTGCAGATTAGTCTCCCATCCGGCTCACTTTCCCTGGAGAGGGTGCGCGTCATGGGAATCCTCAACGTGACACCCGATTCGTTCTACGATCAAGGCCGTTACTTTACTCACGACCGGGCCATGGAGCGCGCCAGGGAAATCCTGGCAGAAGGAGCCGACATCCTCGATATCGGTGGCGAGAAAGCCGGTCCCGGAGAACCGGTGTCCGCCGAAGACGAAATAGAGCGGGTCATACCAGTCGTTCAGGCGCTGCGCAGGGAAACGGCCGTACCCATTTCAGTTGATACGTTGAAGCCTTCCGTCGCACTGGCGGCAATGCACGCAGGCGCCGATATCATTAACAGCATCGGAAGCTTCGACGATCCCGAGCTCCGCCAGGTTGCGGCTGA
>DASVZE010000170.1:0-9272 GCA_036391775.1 Chloroflexota bacterium
TAATACCGAGGTGCAGGGCTCGGCGACGAGCGGCTTCTTCTGCGGCGCGTCGGATTCGTACACCGTGCACTTCGACATCACCTTCGACCACCCCTTCACGGCCTCACAGGTAATCAACGAGCCCGGCCAGCCCGGCCCCAACTCGGTTGTACTGACCTTCGACACCACAACCAATCACGTCCTCCAGGCCAAGGTCGGCATCTCCTTTGTGAGCGCAGCCAACGCCAAGGACAATGTTCAGACCGATAATCCGGGCTGGAACTTCGACGCGGTGCGAACCGCCGCCCACGACGCATGGAACGCACTGCTCAACAAGATCCAGATTGGCGGCTCGACCACGGATCGAGAGCAGCTGTTCTATACCTCGCTCTATCACACTCTGCTGCATCCAAACGTGTGGAGCGATGCCGACGGCCAGTACATGGGATTCGATCAGCAGGTCCACACCACGCCGGCCGGACACGCGCAGTACGCCAACTACTCGGGTTGGGACACATATCACAGCCAGTCGCAGCTGGCCGCCCTTCTCGCGCCGCAGCAGACCAGCGACCAGGTAACCTCGCTGCTCAACGACGACGCGCAATCGGGGGTGATGCCGCAGTGGGGCTTCGCCAACAGCAATAACTACGTGATGGTGGGCGACCCCGCTCAGGCCATCATCGCCGACACCTACGCCTTCGGCGGCCGGAGCTTTGATACGTCTACCGCGCTGACGGACATGCTCAAGCAAGCAACGACGGTCAACGATGTGCGGCCGGGCACCGCGCTGGAGAACCAGTACGGTTACCTTCCGGAGGATGGGACGTACGGCTGCTGTAACCCTCACGGCTTCGCCGCGTCTCTGCTGGAGTATAACCAGGCAGACTTCGCGCTGGCCCAGTACGCCGGCGCTATGGGCGACTCAGCAAATGCCACCATGCTGACAAAACGAGCGCAGAACTGGCAGAACATCTTCAATCCCGCAGATAACTTCATGGAGACCAAGTACAGCAGTGGCCAGTTCGCCGGCGGCTATACCCTGACCAGCAGCCAGGGGTTGGTCGAGGGAAGCGCCTCACAGTACCGCTGGATCGTTCCGTATAACCATGAGAGCTTGATCGCGGCTATGGGCGGTGATCAACAAGTCAACCCCATGCTCGACGCGTTCTTCACCAACCTGGACGATGGAAGCGGAGTGGGCGCCCTGCTCACCAATGAGTTCGAGATGGGTGTCCAGTACTTCTACGACTACACGCGGGAGCCCTGGAAGACGCAGGAAGTGGTCAACCGAATGCGCACCCAGGTCTTCCACGACGCGCCCATGTTTACCGACAACAACGACGATCTCGGTGCGATGTCCTCACAGCTGGCCTGGGGCATGCTGGGTTTCTACCCCGAAGTTCCAGGGAGCGCTCAGCTAGTCCTCAACGGTCCCGAGTTCCCTGTCGAGGTGATCCATCTCAACAGCGGCAACACCATCACCGTCAACGCGCCTGGCGCCTCGACCAGCAGCTTTTATATTCAGTCACTGAAGGTGAACGGCCATCCCAGCACCCAGCTCTGGCTTGACCCCTCTCTGATCAACACCGGTGGGACACTCGACCTCACCATGGGCGCCAGTCCCAACACCAGCTGGGGGACTGCACCTCAAGATGCGCCGCCCTCATACGGTACTCAACATGTCTCCGCTATCGGCTTTGCCACTCCGGCGGGACAGATCATCCTCCAGCCCGGTGGCAGCGGCTCCGCCACGGTCGGCGCCCAGTCGACGTGGACCTCACCGCAAACAATCAGCTGGACGGCGACACCCTCGAGTGGCGTAACGGTCAGCCCCAGTAGCGGATCTTTCAACCTGAACCAGGGAGGTCGGAGAAGCGTCCCGGTGACGATCACAGCGGGCCAGACAGAGGGCCGCTATACCGTTAGCTTCCAACTCACCTCGTCGACCGGCCTCCCTATCTCCAGGGTCGTGCTCGGAGTGGTTGTGGCCAAACCGGGCGAGCTCTGGCCGTACTACAACAACGTGGGCATCGCCGATGACAGTAACACCGGCGCGGCGAACTACGATGGGGATGGCTTCTCCTACTCAGCCCAGGCTCTGGCGGCCGGCGCCCCAACCGGGGTCACGCCAGGCAGCACGCTCACCACATCGGACGGCTTCAGCTATACCTGGCCCAACGTGCCCTCCGGGCAGCTCGACAACATCCAGGCGGCGGGTCAGACGATCACGCTCAATCCCACATCAGGCAAGAGCGCGATCGGTCTGCTAGGAAGCGCCACCAACGTCGGCATGAATGGTTCGCAGGGCACGCTCACGGTCAACTTTAGCGACGGCACCAGTCAGCAGATACCCGTGACGCTGAGCGACTGGACCCTCGGAGCGGGATCGTTCGGGCCGGTGGCGGGTAACGTCAAGGCCCTGACCACCTCTTACCGTGACTGCATCTACGGTCAACCATGCATGGATGGTGTGACGACTTACGTGTACTCGTTGTCCGCGTCCCTGACACCAGGCAAGACCGTGGTCAGTGTGACCCTCCCGTCTACCGTAACCGACGGCCAGTTCCACATCTTCGATCTCGCGTTCAAGTAAGGTCAGATCCACCCGCAATCGTACCTGCCCCTCCGGATGGACGGAGGGGCAGGTCCTTGCTTGAGTGCACGTCGCGGCATGAATTCAGCCTGTGTCTGATAGACGCAGGACTGCATTCACGCCGACACCAGCAATCTGGAGCAACGCCAGGAAGAATTATGGAAGAAAAAAGGAAGTACCGGCCGCTAGGGTAGAGGGTGCGGTGGACAGCCGCGACAACTGAATACGGACACGTGGGGGAGATTCTTCTGGAGCGGCATCATGTATGCCTTCATGTTAACGACAGCGGCCGGCGTAGCAGCCCTTCTGTGGTTGATATTGCTCATCGCCACAGACTTTAACGGGCTGGTTATTGGAGCAGGTCTTCTGGGTGGGCTCGTCGCCGTCGACTATTCCTCTCCCACTGACACCCACGGCCAATCGCACAGGCACTGACCTGCCATCGACGCCAGTCGGGTCGCGGTAGCGAGATGCGCGCCAACCGGCACTAAGCTTGGCAGGATTGGGGTAGTTGGGCAGCCCTATCTGCCGTTTCGCTAGCGAGCGGCGCGAGCGCGCAAGCGCATGGCATGCAGGCGCGGCAGAGAGGAGTCGCGCAGGATCCAGCTTCCCGCACGGCGTATAAAGTACCCACGACCCAGCAGTGCGCGGACTGCCTCGACCGTATAGAACGGATTGCCTCGCGCCACCTGATAGACCGCTTCGGGTATCTCGCCATCTATTTCTCCAGCGAGCGCAGCACGAACCACTTGCGCCGTCTCTCCCCGATTGAGTGGCTCGAGATCAATGACTCGCGCTATCTCCTCGAGCACCCTGTATTCGACAGGGGCACCCACGCCGGAGGTCGCTGTCCCCATGAAAAGAACCGAGCTATTGAGGATGGTCTGTCTCAGGTGGTGAAGCAGGTCGAGGCTGGCAACATCTGCTTTGTCGAGATCGTCCACCAGGAAAAGGATGGGAGAGCGCCGAGCCAGACTGTGAAACACCTCGGCGACAGCTCCATACAGGCGGAGGTGATCCGGTTGTTCCAGACCGAAGCCCTGCGCCCCAAGCACGGGCCGCACCGCGGGCAGGATCCGACCGATTTCTGGCCCCAGGTCACCCAGCAGGACACGAAGGTCAGCAGACGACAAGCGAGATGTCAGTCGTTCCAGCGCACAGGCAAGTGTGTCGTAGGGGCGGCCTTCTTCCGAGTGGGTTGGCGCCCACAGCACGACAATGCCGAGCTCTGCCGCTCGTGAGGCAATCTCATGTAATAGTCGAGTTTTGCCCGCTCCCACATCACCGCGGACAATGACAAAGTCACCGCGGCCACCTTCAAGGGCCTGAAGCCGGGCTTTACAGTCATCCAGCACGATGTCCCTTCCTATAAAAGGCGGTTCCTCACTGTTCAGCTCGACTTTCGTGCGTAAGGCCGGAGCCGGGGAAAGACGTTGTCCGCTTCGAATCTGTTCGAAGAGCGTCTGAAGTGCAGAATCGGGCTCCGCATCAAGCTCGCGGCGAAGCGCGTCCCGCAAGACAATGTATTGCCGCAACGCCAGACGTCGCCGGCCCGATCCGGCGAGCATGCGCATGAGAGCCACTGTCGCCTCCTCGTGCGCGGCATCACTGGCGACGACCTGTTGTAGAGCCTGCACCGCCCGATCAATGTCTCCACGGCGCTCCCATATATCGGCCACCTCCAGCAGGAGCGTGAACCACAGGCCACGAAGCTCCTCTCGCGGCGCAATCGCCCAGTCCTCGTATCGATCTTCTGAGAGCAGGTCTCCCACATAGAGACCCAGCGCTTCTTCATACAGGTCCGGATCGTGCGACAGGCGCGCCGCGGCCGCGGCTGCGCGAAAGTCCTCGATATCGATGGATCGTATCCTGTCCAGGTGAATGATATCGCCTTGAAGATGGAGAAACGATGATGCCTGCTTTGGCGGAAGACCAGGCTCCAGGACACGTCGGGCCCGGTGCAGAACCTTATATAGATTATTCGCGGCCGATTCAGGTTCAAGATCCGGCCAGAGCAATTCCAGTGCCTGTTCGCGGTGCAGCTGGTTGCCCGGTGCCAGAGCCAGGAGCTTGACCAGCGCCTTGACTTTGCGAAGCGGCCATTCTCGCTCTGGAACTATCCGGTCGCCGATCGACAGGGAGAAGGTCCCCAGCATCCGCACATTGATGCACTCATCCTCTGTGCTATCGGTGGCAAAACGATCGCCGTGCCCATCGCGCTGCCGGCTCGGCAAGGAAATAAGACGCGGCGAGGATACCTTCCTGGCCGTCGCCCATGGCTTGAAAGCCGGCTCCGGACACTGTCCGTTCTCTTGCGCCTTCCGATTCTCCATGACCCTGATCGGGGGACGGCATGTACCGGATAGCCAGGAGAAGAGAAGGTCACACCCATAAAGGAGGCGGCCACAACCGGCAATCACGAAAAGACTGCATTGCCTGGACTTTCCAGGCGGCACGCCTGACTAGAATCTCTCCCCCGGATCTTCGATACGTCTAGGTGAAGGAGACTTCGTTCCTATTCCGTCCCGTAACCTCCCTCTTCGCCGTATCCGCCTGGTGAGCGGGACCCGCCACAGACAGTCCTTCGCTCGACGTCTCGGCTGGACCGCCTCACCGCGATCTCAGTATATCCAGGATATTTCCATTGTCAAGATCACGGTGACGGATGGACCTCGAGTATGAGGTATGTGGGGTTTTGGGCAAAGAAGTTGACGCAATCTCCGTGAGTAGCGAAGTAAATGGACGCGATCCCGCCGCTTCCGCCGACCGGTGTACGGTAGAGAACATATGCTGCCCCTGAGGCACATTGCTGGGCCGCACTGTAGTTTCCTTGAGCTCCCGCCTGTCCAGTTGTGCCAACCCAACCGCAGAGCGCCATCAACGCAATAACCAGGGAACGAGTAATTTTCACGTCTTCTCCCTCCTTCGCGATACCGTCTGTTCGCATACTCCCGCCCGACACCGGAAGGTGCGTCGCCGTAGGTTCTGCCTGCGCCCGGGCTTTCGATGAACCTACGATGTGCGGGCGTACATCTCGGCGGGAGCTTACCGCACTGCCCTTCCTTTTGCCTTCTTTATCCCTTCCCTGGGAAAGACGACATGACGGCAGTCTCCCAGGACGAATGCGAACAGGGATCGGACGAGGGAACGGGAAAGTTCACCACCTGGTTTCTTATCAGGCGCGGGAGGGGAAGTGAGGGCGGCCCCGATTGAGTGAGGCCGCCCTCTCGAGAGGTCTACTACGTCACATTGAAGGAGCCGGCCGACATATCGCTCTTGAGCAACGCGCCGGTGGCGCTTCGTACGAAGATCTGGAAAGTGTAGGTTCCGGCCGGCAATGTGCTAGGAACCCTCCACCATGTCGAATAGTTCTGAGACGTTCCGGCGCCCAGGGCCTGGCCGGTCCATTTGTATGAGTACACACTTGTACCCAATGTATTGACAGCCTCGTAATCCACCGTGACACCGCTCATGGCGGTGTTTGACTGGACCGTGCCGGCAAAATCTTCTTTCCCGCGTGGATTCACCGGGCTCGGGCTGGCCGAACTCTTCGAAACCGAGACACTGGAAACCGTCGTCGGTGTGGCGGTTGCCGGAACCGGTGTGGAGGTCGCCGGAACCGGTGTCGAGGTTGCCGGCACCGGTGTCGAAGTCCCTGGCACCGGTGTCGAGGTCGCCGGTACAGGGGTCGAGGTTGCCGGCACCGGTGTGTTTGTCGGAGTGGATGTGGCAGCCGGCGTCCCGGTTGGTGGAGACGTGGTACTGGTTGGCACCGGGGTAGGCGTCGCGGACTTCATCGAGGTCAGATGATTATGGTAATCAGTCCCCCAGTTACCGTATGGCGCGCCGGTGCTGTAGCTGGAAATGAGCTGCAAGCACCCGCCCCAGGTATCCCAGGACCACCCGGAATATCCGGCGCCATGCTGATCGAACCATTGCATGAGGGCATCGACGTTTGTCGTGGTGCACGTTTTCCCATCGACGCTCTCACCAAATTCACCTGCCAGAAACGGCATTTGCTGGATGACGGGTGCATACTCTGAGTTGTAGCAAGTGGGCGATCCGCAGATGTTGCCCACCGGATAAATATCGGCAACGCCCATCAGCTGCGGGTTGGGGAGCGTATCGGTCACGCGATACGTCGTATCCAGGAAGTGCGTCATTGAGTTGGCATACTCGACGCCCGGCACCTGAATCACATTGGTTGCGCCCGTCCCTCGAATGATATTGATGAGCGACTGCATGCCGACGGCCTTATAGCCCTCGCTGCAATTTGCTGTCGAGGAAACCGGCGTCAATGAGCCGTTCGCCGCGTACTGTACATCGCCGTTCTTCCAGCACTGCCAGGCGGAAGCACCATCGGTATTACCCGCCGGGTATGGCTCTTCCTTCAAGCGGAATATGACCCGCGGATCGTTCTTGAACGTATTGGCAATCGACTGCCAGAGAGCGGGCGCGTGATCGTTGTCCGGCATGGCGGTTTGGTCGGTCGCTTTTGTTGTTCCGGGTGCCTCCCAGAAGAGGGAGATCACGGGATACATGTTATAGCTCTCGAGCGTCGCTACTTCGTGGGTGATCGCATTGATATAGTTGGCGCCGCCGTAAGCGGAAGGGACTCCGTTGATATTGAGCCAGCAATCCTCATTGATGCCGAGATTCACCTCGTTGGCGCCCCAGCTCTGCATCAGGGGAGCCTGGGCATCATCATTGGTCGGCGTATCCCCTGGCGTCGTTCCACCGTCATTGTCAAATATTCCCCAGCCCTGGATACAGGCGTACTCGGTACCGGACCGGTTGACTCCACGTAGAACGACGGTATTGCCGTTGGCATCCACCAGGCGGTTGCCCGACACCGATATGCCGGCAAGCCCTGCCGCGTGGGCCGGATGACTCCATCCATAGCTCTGGATGACGGTGGCGAAAATGAGTACGCTTCCCAGCATGACGATAGGAAAACGGTACGAGCGGCATGCGCCTCGTCCCTGGACGAGTGCTTGGGGGGTTAATCGCATACAAGTCTCCTACTGGTGTGGCTCCCAGATCGCGAGTGTTGATCTGAGTTCGCGAGCGATCCCTGGCTCGGGGGCTCTCCTGGCCCGTCCGGGCCGGACACGGTCTGCTCCAACACTGCTCTACCTCACTCCTCTGCGACGCAATCAGGCTAGACGACTGCCATTTTCGGCAGTACTATATGCCGGGAGCCGGATTCCGGACAGAGTCGGAAGTCCCGCCGAAACCGGGCTCTTGGTCCTTTCGGCGTACCTTCGAAGGACAGTGCCGGTGTGAGATGACTGCCGATGGCCGGCAATCACACTGAGATCACCTCGGTTGATAGATGTCATACCGAGGTCGACTAACCTCGTCAGCCATTGCTTGTTCCCGGTCGCGTCACGGACGAGTGACCGTGAATGAAAGCAGCGGCCGCTGTCACCTGTTCACGGTGACGGGGAAAAGCGCCGGTGCGTGGTGGACAAATCCGGGTATCGATAGGCCTACCTCCAGACCTCCCCGTATAAGACCACCGTGGTCAGGCTACTGATCGGACTGGAGGAAGCTCAAGGCCCTCTTCTTGACAGTTTGTAGACCCGGAATATTATGTTGAGTTTCGCCCCGCCTGCGAATCAGTCAAATATTCGATTACGGTATGCCCGTAAAGCGCACATTTCCCCTGAGATCTTGTCATCTTTTGACATATCCACGAACTTATCCACGAAACAATCCCCAAGGGATACCCATCCGATGGTTTCCCGTGGACGATGCGCTGGTTCGCCGCGCGGCATCTCTCATGGCGGCGGGCGGATTGAGCTATGCTGATTGCTTTGCAGCTGCGGCTGCGGACCTACTGAGCTGCCCTACATTGACGGGCGATTCGGAGTTTGCTGGTCTGGTCAGGACTCCGGACATCGTGAACGTCGAAGTTCCGGGGACCGACTGGTCCAAGCTGACCGAGATGTCTGTCCTGGACAATAGCTCAGGCTGATTGCCGGTCTGAGCAGGCTACCGCCCGAGTTCCAGGTCGAACAACGCGAGCTGTCCCTCCGGAGCGGAGATGAAGTTCGAGATGCCGAGCCCCAGGAGGCGAAGTGGGCGCCCGTCCCAGCTCTCTTCGAACAGACGAAGGGCTCCAGGTGCAAGAACCTCGGCCGTAACGATCGTGTCCGGCGTTCGTCGCCGGGTGATGATTCTCAGATCGGCATAACGTAGCTTTAGCGTGAAGGTCCGGGCCGGCGGGGCGTTGCGGAGTGCCGGAATCAGCTCTGCAGTGAGCGCTTCCAGAGCGGACCGAAGCTCCTCTCGCCTCGAGATGTCGCGTGGGAAGGTCCGTTCGCGGCTGATCTGCTTGAGCTCCCGATCAGGCATCACCGGCCGCTCGTCCATCCCCTGCGCCATGCGCTGCCACTCCAGCCCGCTCGGTCCAAAACGCGCAATCAGCCATTCGGGACGTGCCTCCGCCAGTTGAGAGATCCTTTCGATTCCTCCTTCTTGCAGGCGTCGTTCCGTTCGAGGTCCGACCCCAAACAGACTGCGAACGGGGAGAGGAGCGAGAAACGCCTGCTCCTGACCGGCCGGCACGATGGTCAGCCCGTCGGGCTTTTGCCGGTCCGATGCTACTTTGGCGACGAGCTTGTTGATAGCGATGCCGATGCTCGCGGTGAGTCCTGTCTCCTCGTGAACACGCCGCTTGAGCGCGCGTGCCCGT
>DASVZE010000171.1:0-7749 GCA_036391775.1 Chloroflexota bacterium
CGGGCCGGCTTTCTTCGGCATCCGGCCGGCATCGGCCAGGGCACGGCGCAGGAGCAGCTCGATCTGGGCATTGACACTCCGTAATTCATCCGCCGCCCAGCGGGCGAGGGCGTCGTGGACGACGGGGTCGAGGCGGAGGAGGACCGGCTTCCGCTCCCGCTTCACGAATAGAGCGTTCCCGTGTTGACGACCGGCGATGGGGGCTGGTCCCCGCACAGAACTACCATTAGGTTGCTGACCATCGCCGCCTTCCGCTCCTCATCGAGTTCCACCACGTCCTCCTCCTTCAGTCGCGTCAGCGCCATCTCCACCATGCCGACCGCGCCCTCCACGATCCGCGACCGGGCTGCGACCACCGCATTGGCCTGTTGTCGGCGCAGCATCGCCTGGGCGATTTCGGCAGCGTAGGCGAGGTGACTGATCCGCACCTCCACGACTTCGATGCCGGCGATCGACACGCGCTCGGCGACCTCCCTTGCGAGCTGGGCCGAGACCACGTCGGTCGAGCCGCGCAGCGAGGTCCCGGCGCCCTGCGTGTCGTCGTACGGGTGACTGTTGGCTACGTGCCGCAACGCCGACTCCGCCTGGACCGAGATGAAGTCGGGGTAGTCGTCGACCGCAAACACCGCCTTGGCCGTGTCCGCTACCTGCCAGACGACGATGGCGGCGATCTCAACCGGGTTGCCGTCGGCGTCGTTCACCTTCAGCCGGTTCGTCTCGAAGTTACGCACCCGGATGCTTACGCTGCGGCGGCGCGTCAGCGGCACCACCGACCAAAATCCGGGCCGGCGCACCGTTCCGATGTAGGACCCGAAGAATTGCACGACCTGGCTCTGGCCCGGCGACACGATGGTGAGCGTGCTCGCTAGCAGCACGAAGACGATGATGAGCGCTGCTATCAATACGCGGCCGGTCTTGTCCCCAACTGCCAGGACCGTCAGGCCGGCGCAGATGCACAGCGCCAACACGCCCAGCCAGCCGTTGACCGCAGCCGCCGTCCGCTCCTCAATCGCTACTCGTCCGCCCTGATGCCCGACCGGCTCAGCTACCACGCTTACCGGCCGTTCCTGCTGGATCATGACTACCTCCTTGTACAAGTAACAATTATATGATATCTAATAGATATCACTTTATGCGGAGCGTGGCAAGAGCCACTGCCGACGACAAGGAGCGTTGGATGGCCCCGACCGTAATCGATATCTCGCAACTGCGCAAGACGTACGGGCGGACAGTTGCCGTGGACGACGTCTCGTTTTCAGTGCGGGCGCAGGAGATCTTCGGGATCCTGGGACCGAACGGTGCCGGCAAAACCACGGCCGTCGAATGCGTCATCGGTCTGCGGCGTCCCGATTCCGGGACGATTTGGGTGCTGGGCCTGAATCCGGAGAGCGATCAGGATCGGGAGGAGCTGCACGCCCTGGTAGGCGCTCAGCTCCAGGTGAGCGCCCTGCCGGCCAAACTCACGGTTCGTGAGAATCTCGACCTCTACCGATCGTTCTATTCCCAGCCGGCCGACGTCGCTGAGCTCGTTTCCGTGCTTGGGCTCGGCGACAAGCTCGACAGCTACTACAAGGATCTCTCCGGCGGGCAGAAGCAGCGGCTGGCCGTCGCCGTGGCGCTGATCGGGCAACCGAAGATCGCGGTGCTCGACGAGATGACGACCGGACTGGATCCGCAGGCGCGGCGCGATACCTGGGAGCTGATCGAGAGCATCCGGGCGCGTGGGGTGACGATCCTGCTGGTCACGCATTACATTGACGAGGCGCAGCGGCTCTGCGACCGGGTGGCGCTCTTCGATCAGGGCCGGATCGTCGCCCTTGGATCGCCAAGCGAGCTGGCGACGGAGGCGGGTGGCGGCAAGCATGTGACGTTTGTTCCCTCCCGTCCCTTTGACGATCGTCTGCTGACCGATCTCCCGGACGTGACGGGTGTCGAGCACCATGGACCGCGCGTCCAGGTAACCGGCAAAGCGGAGTTGGTGAACGCAGTTATTCAGACCCTGGCTGCCAACGGCGTGACCGCCGTAGACGTGACGACCGGCTCGGCCACACTGGAAGACGCCTTTCTGCGGCTCACTGGGCGCCACATCCAGGAACCGGAAGAGGTAACCACATGATTGGTCTCCAATCGCTTTTCCCTCCTCAGGCGCCGCGCGCGGCTTTCGGGAAGCTCGTTCGGTATGAATTCGTGCTCACACGGCGAACGCCCAACCGGGCGGCCCTGGGACTTGGCATCCCGCTGATCCTGCTGGTGATCCTCGGAAGCATCCCGAAGTTGAACCAGCCGGAGCCGGCCCTGGGTGGTCTCAGCTTCATCGAGGTTTACATCCCGACGCTCATCGCGTTCATCATCACGGTCACGGGGATCCTCGGCCTGCCTTTGCCGCTGGCCACGTATCGGGAGCAAGGAATCCTGCGCCGGCTGTCCACGACGCCGGTGCCGCCGGCATGGCTGCTGGGGGCGCAATTAGTGGTGAACTTGACGATTGCGGTGGTGGGCATGCTCATCCTGGTGGTGGTTGCAATGGCGCGGTTCGGTATGGCGGTGCCGAAGAGCTCGCCCGGCTTCATCCTGGCGATCCTGCTGACGATGGTCGCAATCTTCGCCATCGGGCTGCTTGTAGCGGCCCTGGCGAACGGCGCCCAGGTGGCCCAAACACTTGCCGGCATAGCCGCGGTCCCGCTCCTGTTCTTCGCCGGACTGTGGGTGCCGATCGCCGCCCTGCCGGTTCAGATTCGCGATATCAGCACCTGGACGCCCCTCGGCGCGGCGGTGACGGCGATCCAGGATGCGATGCAGACTGGGTTCCCGCCGGCCGGTCAATTGCTGATCCTGGCGGCGTATGCGCTCGTCGCAGGGTTGCTGGCGGTGCGCTTCTTTCGCTGGGAGTAGCACGCCGGGCAGGAGGTCCCAGCCGACTCCGAAGAGACAGCTACTCCCTTCTCGATCTGATCCGGCTCGTCATAAAGAGGGCTTTGAAACCAACGATGGCGTGGACTCCCCTGAGTGGGGGAGAGGGCCCGAGGGTGATGAGGGGACTCCGTATTTCCCCTGATGTGGACCCTCATCAAGCGGCGTAGAGTGGGATCCAGTCAATGAGGGTGTGCCCGCAGCACGGCGGGAATGGGGTATCTCATGGCCGGTCTAGCTCTGATCCTTGCCATAGTTGCAACACTGCTGGTCCTGTACACGCTGGCTGTGCTCGGCGCTCATCAGGCTCGGAACCGGAGTCTCCAAGAGCAACTCGGGCTACTACGTGACGAGATACAAGAGCTGCGAGATGCGGAGGCCGTTCGAATGGCCGCATCAAGGACGCCGGCCGCTCCAGCCCGTCAAGAGTCCGTACATGTGCCCCTACAAGAACCGGTGGCAATGTCTCCCGCCCTGGTCATGTCAGCACTTCTCCGGCCTGCCGCACTCGACACCTCCCTGGATGCAGCAGAGGCGATGGATCTACCGCTGGCCGACCACATGTCGGCGGTAGCCGGGTCAGGAGGGAGGCATCAGCAGCAACCACAGGAGCCTCTGATGAAGCCGTTGATCGATCGGCTTCACGGAACCGAGGAGTGGGAGGCACTCATCGGTACCCGCTGGATGAATCGGGTGGGTGCGGTGGCGCTCATTCTCGGCATGGGATTTTTCTTCAAATATGCCGTCGACAACAACTGGATTTCGCAGGGATTGCGCGTGCTTATCGGCGTGCTGGTCGGGGCCGGATTGCTGGCTCTGGCGCAGCGAGCCCATTCGCGCCAGTACCAGGTGTTCGCCCAGGGGCTGGTGGGTGCCGGCATTGTCATCCTCTACTTCGCGGTCTATGCGTCGGCCAACGCGTATCACCTGATCCCGCAGCCGATCGCACTGATCGGTATGGCTGTCGTGACCGGGCTGGCGCTGGCGCAGGGACTATACTATCGCTCGCTTTTCGTGGCGCTGCTTGGCTGGGCCGGTGGATTTTTGAGCCTGGCGCTGCTCGGACTGGGAACCGGCAACGAGCTTGGCGTGGTGGGATTCGTCGCTCTGCTGGACGCCGGTCTCCTGGCCATTCTGTTCCTGCGGGATGATTGGTTCATCCTTGAGCCGCTCACCATGACGGCGACCTACATAACCTATATCGCCTGGTACGGTTTGGGAGCTTACAGCTCGAGTCAGCTCGCGCTGGCCGTGGGTGCGCTCACTCTGTTCTGGGCGATGTTCCTGGCGCTTGATCTGCTTCGCATCGCCAAAGGGGTGGGCACCCACTCACCGCTGCGGCACATTATGGGCTCCGGCAACGCGGTCGCATACTACGGTCTTCTGTTCCTGCTGATGCACGACCACACCGATGCCCTGGGTGTGATGACATTGGCCGCGGGCGCCGTCTACATCGGTACCATCCTGTTCGTACGGCGGGAGCTGCGCGCAGATGACCGGCTCGACGCGCGTTACACCGTGACTGCTATCGTACTGGGCGCCGTTGCGGCGCCCATCCTCCTCAGCGGCCTCGAAGTGGTGATGGTGTGGTCGCTCGAGGCGCTGGCACTCCTCTGGCTCGGAACGCGCCGGCAGCTACCGTATATCTGGCAGCCGGCCGTTCTCCTCTTTGGCGTAGCGTCCGCGTATCTGCTGGCACAGCCGCGGGCGCTCGCCTACTCACCTATCGGAAGCTTTTTGCCGTTGGTAAACGAGCGAGGACTCGCTTTTGCAGTGCTGATCGTGTGTCTGGCGACGAGCAGTCTCGTGGTCCACAGGCTCCAGCACCGGCGCGTGTCCGGGCTAGAATCGCTCGTCCACTATGGCTGGTCATCAGCCCTTTTCCTGCTGATCACAGTCGAAACCAATGACATCTTTCGGCGCGCCATGGTGGGTGGCTCCCCACTCACCATCTCGCACCTCGAGTTTGCCCGCTCCCTAACCATCGCGGCCGTCTGGATGATCTATTCCCTGCCGCTGGTTTGGTGGGGATTGCGCCGCGCCAATACCGCCGTTCTCTCCGCGGGTCTCGCGACGTCTGCTCTTGCCACGGGCCTGGGCGTTGCCACGGGGTGGGCATATCAGCCGATCGCGCAGTACGCACCGGTGGTCAATATTCGTGTCGGCACTCTACTCTTGCTGATTGGTGGCCTGGGTTTGCATTACCGCATGCTCCGGCAACACAAAGCAGATTACCCCTGGATAGGTACGATGCTGGCCGGGTATCAGGCGGCCATTGTGCTCGTAGGGTTCGAGATAGTTACGGTCGAAATCCATGACTACTTCCGCCATGCGTCCGGAGCCGTCTCCGAGCGGGCAGGGAACAGTGGCCTCTTTATCGAGCTAATGACGCTGGCCGCGGTCTGGATGTTGTACTCTTTCCCCCTGGTGCGGTACGGTATCAGGAGTCGTGGGCTGACCATCCTGCTGATCGGATTGGGAGCGCTGGGCGCATCCATAAGTGCGGGCGCCGTGGCGGCGATCTCCTATGAGCCAGGCAATTGGCTTTCCCTGGCGATCAGCATGCGGCCTATCATCCTGATCGGTCTGGGAATTGGCCTGTTTTTCCAGATGCGCTGGATTCGTTCGGCGCGGCGCACCTTCGAGTGGCTCAACTCGGTGCTGTTAGCACTGCAAGTTGCAACCGTGCTACTGGGATTCGAGCTGGTGAGCGCCCAGACCAGAGACATTTTTCACTATCACATTGCGACGGTCTCGTCCGGTGATGCCGACACATGGAAGAACCTGGAACAGCTGGCGTTTTCTCTGGTCTGGCTGGCCTATGCCATGGTGCTTCTGGGTATCGGTCTCTGGCGTCGAACACGCTGGCTGCGGCTGGGCAGCATGGCGCTGCTGGGCCTTGCCGTGCTCAAGATCTTCATTTACGACCTGGCATTCCTCAGTCCCGCTCTCCGCAGCATCTCCTTCGTCGGCCTGGGCGTAATCCTGCTTGCGGTTTCCTTCCTTTACCAGAGGTTCCGAGGCTTGCTGTTGGATGTGGATGCGCCCGAGGCCATTCCGGCGTCGTGAGAATGCGCGAGGTATCCGGCAGCATCGCTGAGAGTGGACTCGTAGTCCGACCGCCGCGCCGTCCATCGAACTTGATAAGAGAGACGCAAAGGGCGCGGGATCACCACCCGCGCCCTCTCAACTCCCCTGTCCCGCTTGTTCTCACTGGGAAGATGGACAGCTACCCCGTAGTCTGTCCCGCTTGGGCTTGGAGCCGAGCGAGCATCTCCATCAGCTCAGGGGAGGCATCGGTATGATGGTGCACGATCTTCCAGGCGCCGTTCTCTCGCCGGTAGATGTTGGTGGCACGCCACTCCCCGCGCACCGTCTCTCCCCCGACCTTGCCCTCAAACCGCTCGGTACCGACAGTGTACGCCACGTCGTCGCAGAGAGGGATCACCACTTCCTCCGCTGACGCTCTCCCCTCCGAGAAGGCCGGACCCGCTTGCTCCCACGTGGCCAGCACCTGGTCGCGTCCGACCTCTCGGCCCCCAATGGGATGCATGGTTGACCCCGATTCCTCCTGCGACCACACGGCGGTCACGGCTCCGGCATCGCCGGTGGTGAGCATCTGATTGAGCGCTGCATAGAACTGGTCGGACGCTTGTTTGACCTCAGTCTCGATTGTCATAGTTCGATTCTCCTTGTGACCCGGTGCTTGAAGTGGCCGGGCGTTGCCCGACCGCGTGCCCCATCCAGGGTTCCAGCCGAACCGCAGCGAGATCGCCTCGTGCGGCTGTCCTGTCAGCCTGCGTGCTCGTTGACCACGGTCAGATCGACGAACTCGAGAGGACCGTCGAAGATCTCAGCTATTGTCGCCCGTGCCTCTTGTAGCCCTTCCCCGCGCCGCTGGTCCTGCTCGCGTGCCCGCGCCTTCTCCTCGCTCTCGAACACGGCCAGCATGTAGACCGAGCTCGGGTCCTTCTGATCTCGCATGGCCGTGCTCCGGACCAGGCCGGACCCCGGCTGTTCGGTGGCCTGTAGCTGCTGATAGAGGCGCTCTAAAACGTCCTCTTTGCCCGGCTTCAAACGTCCCTTGATCAACTGTGCCCACATCTGCTGCTGCTCCTTTCTGTCCCGACCACGGTACCAGTTAGACCAGTAGCTGTCAATACTCCACGTCTGCAGAATTGTCAATAGGAAACGGCAATTGGGGTCGCGTAGCAGCAGTCTTACGTCAGCAAACAGCGCATTACGCAAGAGCTCTCATCGTACGTGCCCACGTATGCCCTAGAGCTATGGGCCAGCTAAGAGCCGGAAGATATCATCGCGCTGTTCCGACAAAACCACACCGAAGGAGACTTGACTTTGAAACGAATTGTGGCTTCCGTCGCCATTGCGCTGGCGTTCCTGGCAATTCCCGCTGTGGGAGCAGTTCCGGTAAAGGCCGACACCTCTACCTCGAACAACTGCGTCAACGGGGGACCGGGAACCTACACCTGCACCATTCATATGTCGCAGGCTATTGATATGGGCCCCGGTTGCGGTACGGCCGACCTGGTGATCGATGCCAGTGGTGTCTTTCACGAGACCATCAACCAGAACGGCTCCTGGTTTACCGGCACCTTACAGGGTCCCGCCACAGGCTACGATGGCGGTGGAAACGTAATGCTGACGGGCCACGCACAGTCCTGGTTTGGCGACGAGAACAACCTGCAAAACGAGGTGCAGCACTTCACCACAAACATCAGTGGAAAGCTGATGGACGGCACGCCGGTTGGCGCCCACCTCAACGGTCAGTTCACCGTGAACGCCAACGGCCAGCTGACAGCCAGTCACCTGAACGTCAGC
>DASVZE010000172.1:0-2320 GCA_036391775.1 Chloroflexota bacterium
AAGGAGAGTAAGGCCTCCTCGCTATGAGCCCCGGGAACGCCCTGGTACCCCACTCTGATTGTGACTGTCTCTGTTTCGAGCATGGCTCCCTCCTCTGCTCAGGCGATCGTCGCGGGACTGCGGTTCTTGTGTCGTAGTAACGGTCTGGCAAGCAGTGCCAGCTGTAGTGCGAGGCGTTGCGATGGGTTGTTCAGATCGCAATCCGCGATTTTTTCAATACGCGCCAGACGGTACAGCAGGCCGTTGCGATGCAGATGCAGATCCCGAGCAGTCTGGCTCAGGTTGCCCTGCAAGCTCAAAAAACTCTCCAGCGTATCGACGAGATGTCCCTGATGCTCCTCGTCGTACCGTTCCAGGGCGCCA
The DNA here is from genome assembly GCA_036391775.1 of Chloroflexota bacterium. Taxonomy (GTDB): domain Bacteria; phylum Chloroflexota; class UBA5177; order UBA5177; family UBA5177; genus DASVZE01. Next base: position 364 of record DASVZE010000172.1, read on the forward strand.
ATGGTCTCCTCGCAGAAGGCCGATAGCTCCGGCTGATCGCGCAGGTGAAAGAGCAGCCGGTACGCCCCTAGATCCTCAAAGGCCCCGGTTCCGGAGTGACCGGACACGGCCACCCCGATGCGCAATGCGTGCTCCGCCTCGTGATATGAATGTTGCAGCCGGGTCAGGTCGGCATACCCGCGCCCGATACCGGCCGAGATGGTGGGGCCTGCCAGCCGCTTCTCCACCGCAGAACGCAGCGTTTCGACCCGCGCGCGAAATGACTGCGTCTGCCGGTCTTTGCCGGCGGGCACCAGCACAACCATGGCATCGCTGTGCTCCCAGACCAACGCCCGCGACCAGACTCCTGGCAGGCAGCTGTCGACGCTGCGGCGGAACCGCTCTTTAAGTCGCTGGATCCCCGCCTCATCCAGTGAATGGCGGGCGATGTAGGTGGAGAAGTCGTCGATGTCCAGCACGAAAACCGTTTGCTCGCCGCGCAGCTCGTAGCCGAGATAGCGAGCACGGCGCCGCATGGCGCTGGTAGAGCGCACGTTTCCCGCCAGCAGGTCTTCCAGAAAGCTGTTGCGAACCCGATTCTCGCCCTCGATAATGGCGCGCTGTTTCACCACTTCCAGCGCGCAGGCCGCGGCAGCGTGCGACACCATCTCGTCCACGTACGACGACGGGGATGCGGCCGACCAGACGTATCCCACCACACCCACGGGCAGCACGACAGGCGCCACCACGTAGCTCAAATTCTCACGGTCCAGGCGGATCGTGGGAGGAGACGTGCTTGCCTGTGGCTGGTCGACCAGATCAAATGCGATTGCGTGACGAAGCTCAGGATCGATCACACCTTTTTCCGCAGGCAGATGCCGGCCTCCAGGAGCGAAGGTCCAGAGCGGGGTCAGATCCTCATCAGTCACCGTCGCGGGGGCGCCAAGCATCTCGGCCAGCTCCCGGATCACTCCAGAGAGGCCGTTTCCCGCGATAACCTGCTCGATCAGGAGCCGGTACGCGTCACCTTCATGCAGCGAATGCAACGCCGTAGCCACGTCCACCCTCACACCAAAACCAAAACGCCAATACGCCTGAGCGCCACAGGCATACCGGCTGTATAGAAGAGTATTCCGCGCAGAACGCCATCTACAGTGGTTAATTGTACCAGTATCGCGATGTTCGATATGGACGGATTGCACAGAAGAGCCTTCCGAACCGGATCGAGGTGAGAACAGATGGATTACCCAGCCGTAGATGGGGGGTCCAAATACCCCTTTCGCTGTAGGACCGTCGGCCCTGGGCATGGGATGCGCCGCGTGGTTATATACAGGTACTTCTCCTTTCCGTCATAGGTAGCCGGGTCCAGACAGCCAACTTGGACCCGGTTATCTATTTTCTGGAGACCGCCACCGAGCGCTGTACACGCTACGGCGTTGTGACCGGTGTTCCCTGTGGTACAACCTCGACCCAGGTGAGGCCGCGGTTCAGCGGGATCGGCCTGCCACTGCTATCGAGCCACTGCAGCGGCGCGCTCACTGATCCCTTCTGCCAGGTTCCGACAACGGTACGACCATCCTGGTAGACGACCGCCCGGCCCTGCCCTTCAGTCGCCAGGTGAATCGAGCCGGGGGTATACGGATCGTACGCCGCCGATTCCGTCGTATCCATCACCACCACGTTCTTGGCACGCAGCTGTCTCCCGGTCAAGGCGTCGTTGTGCGGCGATCCTCCCATAAAGCGCAGGTAGCTGTTCGTCCCCGCATCGTAGCGCCACTGCACCGTGTAGTCGGCTGACGAGAACTGAATGGTGAAGGAGCGTGGAGAGGGGTTAGATGGCGGCGACGCATCCCCTTTGTGCGGCAACGTGGTGGGGCTGCCGGTAGTCGAGCCGCCGTGGTTATCCGCATAGGCGCGCAGAAGAGTTGTGCTAGTGTACTCGTTGTGTGGAGCGGCGCGGGTTGTGACACGCCAGAAC
>DASVZE010000173.1:0-6639 GCA_036391775.1 Chloroflexota bacterium
GCCATCACCTCAAATGCCGGCCATTGCTTGTGGGCAGAAGTCATCGAGCCGGAGCTGGCGGAGCGTGTTGTGCGCCGCATGATGCTGCCCGACATGTTCTCAGGTTGGGGAATACGAACGCTCTCGAGCGCCTCGTCAAACTACAATCCCATGAGCTATCACAACGGGTCTGTTTGGCCGCACGATAACTCCATCATTGCCCTCGGGATGTTGCGTTACGGTTATGTCAAAGAAGCGGCGTCCGTCATAAGTTCCGTGATCGAAGCGGGACTTCGTTTTCCCTCGAACCGGTTGCCTGAGCTATTTTGTGGCTTTTCTCGGGACCGGCGATTTAACTCGAGCCCGATGGCGTATATAAAGTCGTGTAGTCCGCAAGCATGGGCGGCTGCCGCGCCGTTCCTTTTCCTCCAGACTCTTCTCAATGTCCATCCGGAAAATTGCGGAAAGGTGCTGTGGGTCAGTCCGTTGCCAACGGGCCTGTTTGCTCGTTTCCGGCTCGAGCGGCTTCGAATCGGAGACCAGCGCGTGTCCTTTTCGTTAAAAGAACGCGCGAGCAGATTTGAGCTGGAACTGCTCGACGGCGACATCGAGCTCCGCTCGTACAGCGCCGATACCGTCTAGCACAATCCCAGTCACGGCGGGCGGTGTTGTCTTGAATCCACGCCTGTTTAGGCCGTCTTTGATCCATCGCGCAGCACCGCGTGCTGCGGGACATTATTCTCCGGCTCGGGACCGACCGATTCTCCCTCCGCGTTGGCCTGTTGGATCGCACCAATGGCCACGACCTCGGCACCAAGAATCATAGTGATGGAGAAGAAGTAGATCCACGCCATAAGCACGGCAAAGGCTCCTAGCAATGCTCCGTGACTTTTGAAGTGAGCGAAGCTGACATAGAGCGGAAAGATATATGTCAATATGTCGAACAAAACGGCGGCTAGCAGGGCCCCTTTCCAGACATTCTGGAAACGAAACCGCGTCTCCACGTTGGGAAAGACGACATAGATGCAGAAGAAGAGTAGAAAAGCAGCGACGATACTGATCGCCGTGCCGATGGCGAAGGTCGCCACTCCCGGGAACGGGAAACCCGAAAAGAGACTCTTGACCAGAGATCCCGCCGTCGTGCCCACGACGATAACGATCATGAGAATGGTAAAGACGAATATCATGCCGACGTCGATCAGCTTTTCGATGATGAAATTTCGCCCCTTCACCTCGAAAATGGCCTGAAAGACGGTCGATATCGCGCCCCCTACACTCGATCCTCCCCAGAGAATCCCAACAAATCCGATGATGCCCAGCAAACCCGCATGCTGGGTACTCGCCGCCACCAGGTTGGTCAGTTCCGTAGGCGAAAGGACGCCTTGAAGCGCCGAGCTCAGGTGACTGACCACAGATCTTTGTGCGCCGGAATTGCCTCGTAGGGCAAGCCCGCTGATGGCCAGAAGGCCGACCACGATTGGGACCAGAGATGTCAGAACACTCCAGGACACGATAGAAGCAAGCACCCCGATGTTGTCCTTGGAGATCTTTTTGAATATTTCTTTGATGTTCATTCTGTTGATTCCTTCCGCCGCTGGGTACGGCGGTTCACAAGTCGGGAATGGCGGGTTAGGCGTCCCTCGGCAAGATCATTCTGACTGGACACGTGAAGATCTTAAGCAAGTTAGGTGCCAGGCCGGTCGAACCAAAATATATGGCGGGAGTGCATGGGAGTCGAACCCACCTGGGAACGCATCGGTGCGCCCCCACAACGGTTTTGAAGACCGCGCCCCTCACCGGAGAAGCCGCACCCCCACTCCACTCTTGCAACGGACACGGAGTCGGGTCAATTGGCCCGTGATAGCATTAGTCTCTTTACCGAATTGACGATGCTGTATCTCGTTATTTCCGATATCCACGCCAACCTGGAGGCGCTCGAAGCGGTCCTGGCCGATGCAGGTCCGACCGATGCTACTCTCTGCCTCGGCGACGTTGTGGGTTATGGCGCTGATCCCAACGCGTGTGTTGAGCTGGTTCGTATACTTCCCGACTTGAGCTGCCTGGTGGGGAACCACGACTGCGCGGCTCTGGGTACCATCGATCTCAACACTTTCAATCCGGAGGCTCGTTTTGCCGCCGAGTGGACCGCGCGTCAGCTGACGGATGAAAACCGGCAGTACTTACTCACGTTGAGTTCCAAACTCGAGATGTCGCATTTCGCTCTTGCCCACGCCAGTCCGCGCGATCCGATCTGGGAGTACATGGTTTCGCCGACTCAGGGCCCACCGAATTTTGCCGCGTTCTCGGGTCCACTCTGTCTTGTGGGACACACACACGTCCCGCGCGTCTTCGAGGAAGACGATGATGGAAGTTCTTCAAAGGTATGGATACCGGAATTCCAGGAGTCGGTTGCGCTTCACGAAGGGCCACGTCGAATCCTGAATCCAGGAGGTGTCGGTCAGCCGCGTGATGGAGATCCGCGCGCAGCGTACGCTCTCTACGATTCGGACTCCGGCGAATTTCAGTACAGACGAGTTCCGTATAACTTCGAGCGCGCGGCCAAGAAAATCGTGCGAGCCGGCTTGCCTGAGATTCTGGCATCGCGGCTCTCCATGGGCCTGTAGCCTCGAAAGTGACCTCGCTACGGTACCGCAGTCACACCCGGAACAGCGTTTGATGGGGAACCATTGGTTCGCGTAACTGGACCCTGCGACTGCGGTTGAGCTGTTGGTTGAAGTACGGGCGCGGCGGGAGCCGCTGTAGGAACGACAGGAACCGCGGTAGGAGCGGCGGGTGCAGGCGCCTGAGGCACCACCGGCTGCGGGGCTGGAGCCTGGTTGACACCGTTGTCCTGGGGAACGACCGCCGAGCCGGTTCCGGCGATGGAGCAAAGCGGAACCCGGCCGGCAAAGATGTCGTAGTACCCCGTACCTAGTGAGTAATAGGTCGAGCTCAAACGGCACTCCGAGCCCGCCTCAACTCCTGGGGGCGCCGCGCCAAAGTCCTTGGGGGGTAGGTTCAATAAGGCGAATGCGCCCGTCATGAAATCGTGCCAGATGGGTGCCGCCCCAGTGATACCCGTGGAGTCGATCATAGGGGTATTGTCCGCGTTACCGACCCACACACCCGTCACGATGTCCGGGGTATATCCCACAGTCCAGTTATCCGTGTAAGCGTTTGTTGTACCCGTCTTGGCCGCCGCAGGCCGGCCGAGATTGAGGGGACTGTCTAAACCGAACTCGCATACCTGAGCGCACCGTGAGGCGTTGTCCGACAGAACATTGGTCATCACGTATGCGTACGCTGGGTCTATTACCGGCTTCTGAGGCCGTGTTTTGAATGGGCTCGCATAGTACAGGAGCTTACGCGTCGTCCTGTCCCAGACACGGAGAATTGCTATCGGCGGCACGCGGTAGCCCCCACTGGCGAAGGTTCCGAATGCGGATGTCTCTTCCACCAAACGAGCCCCTCGTTCCACGCCGCCCAACGTCAGGGCCCACCCACAGCAGTTAGGATTGTCCCGAGCAAAACTTGTCAAGCCCATCTGAATCGCCATATGCTCGATGCTCTGAAGGCCATCCTGCGATTGACTCGCATTGAATTGCTCGACCTTGATGGCGGGAATGTTGAGGGAGTTCGTCAGCGCGGTGCGTAAGGTAACCACGCCGTGGAAAGTGTGGTCATAGTTGGTCGGTTGATACCAGCCACCGTCCTGGGAATTCCCTTGATCAGGAATCGCAATGGGTGCATCGTCGACCGTCGTTCCCGGACCGAGGCCATTCATAAAGGCCAGCACGTAATTGAACGGCTTGAAGCTGGATCCCGGCTGCCGAGGCGTATCCGCCATGTTGATCTGGCCGCTAATGGATGTGTTGTTGTAATCAGCACTTCCTACCATGGCCCGGACACAGCCATAACAAGTCGGCCTCAAATCCATGGAAACCAAGGCGCCGTCCGTGACGTGCTGTCCTTGAAGTTGAAGGCCCGCGATCTGTTTACTGACGGTCTGCTGCGCCAGATTCTGCAGACGTGGGTCGAGGGTGGTTTGTACGTCGAGACCGTCAAACAAACGTCCCTTTAGTGCCGGCACGGTTTGTGATAGCTGGCGCAGCTGTGTCAGCGCGTATTCAACGAAGTGGGGATACTTGCGAATAGTCGACGGCGGGCTGAAATGCCAGGTGCGAGTCAAAGCCATCACCGAGTTGATGAAGTTGTCACATCGGGGATCTCCCGGATCATGGAGGTAACCGTGACTGCACATCAAGTGGAGCACGTAATGCATGCGACTCTTGGCCGCCGGCAAATTATTGACGGGGTCGTACAGTGACGGCCCTTCCGGGAGGCCGGCAATCAGTGCCGATTGTGCAAGGGCCAGCCGAAAGTCGTACCGCCCCTTCGGATCGTAACCAAGCTGCCAGACGTGTCGATTAAAGTACTGTTGGGCCGCTGCTTCGGCGCCATATGCGACAGGGCCATACGGCACACTGTTGAGGTAGTAATACAGAATCTCCGACTTTGGATACTTCTGCGTAAGCTCCGCCGCCAGGACGATTTCCTCCGCCTTGCGACTCAGGGTAGGATTGTCATTCAGCATATATTCCCGGACGAGCTGCTGAGTGATTGTGCTGGCCCCCGACACGATATGACCGTGCACCAGATTGTCGTACTCGGCGCGCACTATGCTCATCGGATCGAACCCGAGGTTGCTGTAGAAAGTTGCATCCTCGGTTGCTACGGTGGCGTCTTGCAGGACTATCGGAATGCCATGGGCCTGAGGAGATGCCGGCACCAGCCATGACCGTTCGCTGGAAGGTATAGAGCCAGTCGCTTGAAGAGGCTCTACGACGCGCTTGCCCCGGTGTTTTGACATGTCCGCCATGTCGTACAACGGCTGCAAGTTGTAGTCGCGGATGATTGTGTTCTGCCACTCGAACCGCTGCTTGAAGTTCTTGAGCGTCGGCAGGTTCTGACCGTAAAAGAAGATGGTGCCCGCGCTCGCACCGGACGTCAGCATGATGATACCAACCAGTACCACCAGGACGATGCGGAGGAGGGGGTGGGAGCGAGACTTGCCGTGACGTCCGAGCGACCGGTAGGTCGAACGACGTCGAAGAGCGCGTGATGCCATGCCGCGGGAATTATGCAGCATGTCTGCCGGCTGCGTCTATAGCGCGCACTATAGTGGGGAACGACTCACAGGAGGAGAGGCATGCCGAGGGTCTACGTTACGCGCGTCATTCCACAACCCGGGATTGACTTGCTAAAACAGCACGTGGAGGTTGACGTCAACGAGTCCGATCAACCGCTAACTCATGAGGATCTTTGCCGGCGCGCGTCTGAGTATGACGCACTCGTCACTCTACTTACCGATAAGATCGATCGCGATGTACTCGAGGCAGGCAGTGGCCACCTCAAGATCTGCGCCAATGTTGCAGTCGGATTCGACAATATCGACGTCCAGGCTGCGGAAGACAACGGGATCCTGGTAAGCAATACTCCCGGTGTGTTGACCGACACAACAGCAGATTTCGCGTGGACACTTCTCATGTGCGTCGCACGGCGTGTGTGTGAGGGACAGGCGTTTCTGCGTGACGGAAAGTTCCACGGCTGGGGCATCATGATGTTTTTGGGTGGCGATATCCATGGGAAGACTCTGGGGCTGGTTGGGTTTGGGCGAATCGGTCAGGCAATGGCCCGGCGTGCCGGCGGCTTTGACATGAAGGTCCTTTATTACGACCCAGTAACTCAGGCGGAGGCAGCCGCACGCCGACTCGGCGCCGAACGTGCAAGTCTTGACGATCTTCTCGCCCAAAGTGACTTTGTGAGCGTCCATACCCCTCTCACCGATGAGACGCACCACCTAATCTCCGGGGCACAGCTCAACCGCATGAAAGACACTGCATACCTCATCAATACGGCGCGCGGTCCCGTGGTTGATGAAGCCGCCCTCGCCCTGGCGCTCAAAACGAGAATCATCGCGGGAGCGGCGCTCGACGTCTTTGAAAATGAGCCTCACGTACATCCCGAGCTGCTTCAGCTAGATAACGCGTTGCTTACACCGCACATTGCCTCTGCGACAACAGAAACTCGTAGCCGCATGGCGACCATGGCCGCCGAAAACGTAATCGCCGCGTTCGAGGGACGGGAGCTGCCATCACCCGTAACCGCGGCCGGCAGACCTTAACGAGTCGCAGCTCCGGCCTTGCTCTTAAATGTGGACTTGATACGTGATAGTGCGTCCTGCAGGTTCTCGTAAGAGTTTGCATACGAAAGACGCAGAAATCCCTCACCGTTGGCGCCAAAGGCAGTGCCGGACAGAGTCGCCACTCCTGCCTCGTACAGGAGAGTATCGGCCGCTTCTCTCGAGCTCATTCCGGTGCCACGAATGTCTGGAAAAACATAAAACGCGCCGTCAGGAATCGCGCACGAAATTCCCTCGATTGCATTCAAACCTGAAACCACGAGGTCACGCCGCCGTCGGAACTCTCTGACCATTGCTTCGACCTCACCCTGCGGACCGAGAAGCGCTTCTTCGCCCGCGATCTGGGTCGCCGTTGCGGTGCAAGAAGTGCAGTTCGTCACCAGGCGAGCGATTGAAGCACTCAGCCACTCGGGCATGATTCCGTATCCCAACCGCCATCCTGTCATGGCGTACGTCTT
>DASVZE010000174.1:0-2666 GCA_036391775.1 Chloroflexota bacterium
CAGGTTGGAATCTTCTGTTGCTACTGCGGGGATCTTACGACCCGCTCGCGAGAAGGCTCCGAAAGAGTCTGCGAGAGCGGCTCCGAAATCGGTGGTAATGCCGTCGATCTTCGGATACTTGGCGAGCAGTGCCGTCACGACCTTCTCGGTCTGTGCTGGATCCCAATTAGTGACATTGAACGGGGTCTGACCGACGAAGTGAATGCCAGGGTAGTGCTTGAAGACGGCCTGCATGCCCTGGTACTCTTCCAAGCTTTGAGAATTCGCCGGTGGGCCGCCCAGATTGGCAATATTGCCCTTACCGTGCAGCGCCTTGACCATGAACTTCGCCCAGAACGTGCCCTCTTGCACGAACTTGGTGTCGACAAAAGCGGTGTAATTCGTTCCGGCAGTCCCACCCGGAAACACCCGGTATGGCACGACGATTGGTCCGGCATGGTAGGCGCTGGTGAGTGCAGGCAACACGGCTTTACCGGCGTCGGGGAACACGACCAAGGCATTGATGCCCTCTGCCGCGACACTCTTGATCTGCGAGATCGCGGTCTGCGTATTGCCATGACCGTTCTGATAGACATATTTCGTCACGCTCGGGCACTTGAGAGCTTCGTTGTATGCCTCGCCGCGCACCAACAGGCGCCAGTTGTTGTCGCCAAATCCATCAAGTAGTGCGAGCGAGATCTTCTTTGATCCGCACCATGACGGCGCGTGGGCCGCGACACGCACGGATCTCGCGCTCACATTGCCCGGCCCACTTGTCAAGAACGTGCCTGTGCCGATGATCGCTGCGATTACAACGGCGGTTACAGACTTGCCGATGAGACTCATTACTTCGTCCTCCTTCGTTCTCATTGCTTCGGTCCGAGACGACTGACTTTCTCAACCTCCTCTGTTTTCGCTTGAGTACCTCCTACTTTGCTGCTGGATCCATACACGGACAGCTGTCCACCGAACGGTGTAGATTGCGATGCCGACTGCGAGCACGGCTGCCTCAATTAGCTGTTCCACGGCCGTATTGAGACCGGTTGTAAGGACGAACTGGTCCAGCTGGCTGAGGAAGAGCGCTCCAATTGCACTTGAGATGACATTTCCCTTGCCGCCGAGCAAGGAGGTACCACCGAGCACCACAGCAGCGACTGTGGCGAGAAGATACGTGTCTCCCTGGAAAGCCGAGGGGGACGTAATCAGGCCCGCCAACAGGATGCCGGCGCTGCAGTACATGAAGCTTGCCGCAACATATGCGCCGATCTGGTACCGAGTGGTCTCTAGACCTGCAGCCCGTACGACGGCGGGATTTGCTCCAACAGCCTCAAATCGCCGCCCGAAAGTCGTCTTCTTTATCAAGAAAAACGTCACGATGGTCAAAATCGCGGCGATAACAATCGTGGTTGGGATGCCGAGTAGCGTGCTGGCGGCGAAGTTTTGCAGGGAATTCGTCGTCAAGCGTGGTACTCCGCCGGTGAACGCAATGTCCGCCCCATACAATATGGCGTTCATTCCCAGCGTCGTCACGATCGGCGTCATGCCGACCCAGCTCACCAAGATGCCGTTCGCCAGTCCGGCAGCCATGGTGGCGCCATATGCCAGCAAGAGAGCTGCGCCGAGCTTACTGGAATCACCATTGGGGTATGTGCTTACCATCACGACCGTGAGTGAGATCATGCCGGGTACCGACAGATCGATGCCACGCTGCTGTACCACAAGGGTTTGCCCGATGGCGGCAATAGCCAGAACAGAAGCAAAGTCAAGCATGCCGATCAAGGAGCTGTGACCGACACTGGCCGGCTGGAAGATCCAGCTCACCAGGAACAAAAGGGCGGTGACGAGCCAGATCGAAATCGATCTGCCCCAGCGGTTGAGCGACGAACGCAGCGCTTTCGGGAGTATCGATCTGTTGGAGGGCGTGGACGATCCCGCCACTGTGTCGGGATCTTGCCGGGGTGTCGTCAACTCGCTCGGCGCCACCGCCGATTTCCGACCGGGTTCCATTTGCTGCTGATCCTACGCCTGACTACCGGCTAACCGCGGTAATGCCGACTCATGGAGGGAGCGTTCCTTCTCGAGAGTTCCCATTACGTCCTCCTGACGAGACACGGAGTGTTAGCTGGAGGTTGTCAGCATGGACGATTGGTCCCCTGACCTCAATCCATCCGGCGAGTAACCATCTCGATTCAGGTTTGACTGAATTTCTCTAGTCGTCGGGAGCCATCCGGCTACGGTGTGATATCTCGATCCGGCGACCAGCAGCTCCTCGGCAGGAAATCTCGTCATGAGCTCGCAGCCGTCTTTAGTGACGACCATCTGTTCTTCGATCCGCGCCGCGCCGTACCCGTCAGACGAGGGCCAGTACGTTTCAAGAGCGAATACCATGTTCTCCTGGATGACCTCGGGATGGTCGATGACGAGCCGGCTCATCACCGGTTTCTCCCAGATCGAGAGTCCTACGCCGTGACCGAGCTGCAGGGCAAAAGCGGCTTCCTCGTTGGCGAAACCGAATTCCTCGGCCCTGGGAAACGCGGCTGCAACTTCCGACGTCGTCGCTCCCGGCTTTACCCTACTGATAGCGTCGTCAAGGTAGTACCGGCATCGCTTGTATGCATCTACCAGTCGGGCAGAGGCACTGCCTATGGCGAATGTCCGGTAGTAGCAGGTGCGATACCCGTTATAGC
>DASVZE010000175.1:0-8546 GCA_036391775.1 Chloroflexota bacterium
GATGCGGTGGAGCATGCCAACCGCCGCGGAGTCACCGTGTTCCTTGAGCACAAGAACAGCGAGCCGCAGATGAAGATCTACATGCGCGACATGGGCATGTCAATCTTTGTCATCCGCAAACTGGCCGCCATGGGCATCGACACGTCTCGTCTCAAGATCAACATGGACTGGCAGCACTTGATCATGAACGGCGAAAACCTGGCTGAGTACGTTGAGCTGCTGGCAATGGAAGGGCTGCTGGGCCATCAACACGCCAACTCCGGGTGGGGTACCACTGATGACGACAATATCGTGGGTGCGACGCGGTTCATGGAGACCCTAGAGATTGCTCGAGCGCTCCGTAAAGTCGGTTATGGCGACAATGGTGAGCGGCTGGGCATGGATCTCTATCCGTACACCGAGGACGCCATTGACGCAGCGCGGCAGAGCCTGGTGCAATGGCAGTTTATCGACGACATTGCCGGCCGGTTGGATGAAGTTGTGCTTCAGGAGGCGCAGTCCCAGAAGGACGCACTGGCAGCGTACCGCGTCGTGTTCCAGGCGATGGGCATGAACAATGAAATGCTGTCTCTCACGCAACCTCAGTGTGCATCATCGCCGGCTACGGGTCGCCGCTGACATGGTGTCGTTACCGACCTCGTTATAAAAAGATCAGGGCCTGCGGTATTCCGCAGGCCCTGATGCCCCCATTCAGCAATGAACGATTACAGCCCTTTGCAGGCTGACGCAGGGATGCCTTTGCAAATCTGAGCTTTGGTTGCGTACCCGTCGGCGATCACCGTAGACGCCATGTTCTTCTTTGTGACCGTAATGACGGACGCGATGCTGGACGGGACATTCCACGTTTTATTGTTCGTGGTCACGGACGACGTGAACTTCTTGCCGTGCAGCCAAAGATCGACGATGTGAGCGGCATTCTTGGCCAGAACTTTGACGGGCTTGTAGACCGTCATGCCCTGGTTGCCCAGCAGGATCTGCTGCAAACCAGGCACGGTCGCATCCTGGCCGGTAACGACCACTTTGCCGTTAAGATGCTGGTTCTTCAGTGCCTGAATGCAGGCCACCGCCATGCCGTCGTTCGCGCTCAGCACACCCTGGACTTTGTTGTTGAGCTTGTTCAGAGCCGACGCACACTCCTGCTGCGCCACCGAGTCGGTCCAGTTGGGCGTGAACTTAAAGTAACCGAGCTTGAAGTAGCCGCTCTTGATCAGGGGATCCAGAACGCTCCGGGCGCCGTTGTGGAAGAGCAATGCGTTATTGTCCGTGGGGGAACCGGCGATCTCGATGATCGTCGAACCCTTCTTGACGTGGTTCTTGAGGTATCGACCCTGCTGAACGCCGACCGCGTACCCGTTGAATGACGCGTAAGCATCAACTTTGGCGCCGGTGATCAAGCGGTCGTACGCGAGGACTGGAACCGGTGGGCTGTTCTGGTGTGCAGCCCGGACAACGCCACTCGCGTCCGCGACTGGAACATCGATCAGTGCCTTGACTCCCTGGGTCAAGTCGGACTTGGCCTGATTATCCTGATTGATCTGCGCGGCCTTCGCGTCCGACACAATCACGGTCACGCCCGGATCAAGCGCCTTCAGGTCCGCGATGAAGAACGGCCTGTCGTCGTTGTACCAGCGCAGCGAAGTGGTGAAGTCGGAGAACAGGAATCCGACCTTGCCGGTAATGGCATGCGGGCGTGCCGCACGCACGTGTCCCGCGATGGGGAACGTCATGATCACCGCCATGATGAGGCCAAAGGCCGTCAGCCATAGCGGACGTCGTGAAAATCTCAAATCTCTCCTCCTGTAGTGGTTCAGATTCATCTCGACACTGGAGCCGAATGGGGGGTCGCTCCGGGCTACAGATTAAAGTAAGGCCGAATATTCGTCAACTTACATGTTTCAGCCTCGAAGTGGAATGCGAAAGTTGCGGAAGGGTAGCTCATCCCAGCGCTTGCCGACAATGTCGATGAAAATCGCGGCGAGCAGGATGGCCCCTTTAATCACATACACGTAGTACGGATCGGTGTTCATCAAGTTCAGGCCGCTGTCGAGACTGGCGATCACAAGGCCACCTACCAGGACTGCTGAAACCGATCCCTTGCCGCCCGTCAAGCTCACACCGCCGATGACGGCGATGGAGATGATGTCGAGGAGGAGATCAGGTCCCGCGGTCGTGGAGGAGGCTGCTGCAGTCTGACCGACCAGCAGCACTGCCGCGATGCCGGCGAACATGCCGGAGATGCCGAAAACAATCCATCTCACAGCTGTCGTGTTGATGCCGGCCCGGCGAGCCGCTTCCAAGTTGCCACCAACTGCATAAATGTGGCGCCCGAACGAAAGGCGTGTGGCAAAGAACCATCCCATGGCGGTAAGGGCAAAGAGGATGGCCAGCACGATTGGGACGCCGCGATAGCTGTTGAGCGTGGCGACGATAATGGCGGATCCGATCGCGATCGCGAGAGCGACTGCGACGGTTTTGACCCGAGCCGTCTGAGGCAGACCTGCTTTCTTTCGGGACCGTTGCCGAAGCACAGTCGCGACCAGATACAACGCCACCACTGCTGCCGCGAGAACCCAGCTCAACACGTTGGGAAGGTAGTACGTCCCTAACGAATCGATGAATGGGTCATACACGGCGATGGTTGATCCAGCCAGAATGTGATAGGCGATTCCCTCGAATATCAGGAATCCTCCCAGCGTGACGACAAAGGAAGGCATGCGTATCCACGAGACAAGTAGCCCCTGCGCCAGGCCGCATACCATGCAAATGATGATGGTAGCTGCAATGGCGAGACCCGGGGACCAACCCTGGAGGCCCGAGAAGCTACCCAATATGGCGACGCCGAGGAGGGTCAGGTAGCCCAGGGAAAGATCTATCTCTCCCAGAAGCAGGACAAACACCACGCCGATAGCGAGGACCGCCTCGTACGAGAACTCCTGCGCCATCTCCGAGAGGTTACGCGCTCCGATGAACTTGCCCGCGGTTTGGGAATCAAAATATAGCCAGATGATGATCAGGCCAATATAGATGGGGAGCGTGGTGAGCAATGTTTCCCAGCCGATGGTGATTCCGCCCAGGAACGGGGCTCGAACTGCGGCAGTCGAGCCGTCCGCCGCAATGGAAGGAGTCGCAGTCGTGTCCGGCGCTTTGGTCGTCATGGCAGCATTACCCCCTACGCCCGCGCCGTTGGTGTTTCAGACACCGCGGGTACTGACGGCGTTTCAAAGGTCTTGGCGCCGGTTATCGCGGCCACCACATCTTCGGGTGTTGCGTTCTTGATGTCGAACGTGGCGACTCTCTTGCCCAGACGCATGACGATGGCTCGGTCGGCAACCTCAAACACGTCGGCCACGTTGTGGGTAATAACGACTACTGCCAGGTTCTGCTCGCGGAGCCGTAGGACCAGGTCGAGAACTTGCCGGGTTTGCGCCACCCCCAGGGCTGCTGTCGGCTCGTCCAGAATGACCACTTTTGGCGACCAGAGGACGGCCTTGGCAACCGCGACGGACTGGCGTTGGCCGCCGGACAGTTGAGCGACAGCATTGCGCACAGAGGGAATATTGATGCGCAAGACAGAGAGCGCCTCGACGGCCCGCTGCTCCATGGTCTCTTCCGAGAGCGGCTGTAACACCGCCGGTATCCAACGTCGTACCTGCTCGCGGCCAAGGAACAGGTTGGCGACAACGTCGAGGTTGTCACAGAGGGCAAGATCCTGGTAAACGGTTTCGATTCCTGCGTGGGTAGCATCGGCAGGTGTGTGGAAGTGTTGCAGCCGACCGTCGAGCCAGATCTCACCCTCATCGGGCACATATGTACCCGCGATGCACTTAATCAGGGTGGACTTTCCCGCGCCGTTGTCACCTAGCAGTGCGGTGACCTGGCCGCAGTTCGCCTCGAAGTCGGCTCCGCGCAGTGCCTGCACCGCACCGAAGTTCTTGACGATCCCCCTAACTCGCAGCAGCGTGTCTGTCTGTTGCGCCACAGCCGGGGGTGGCTGCGGACTCGCATGCTCATGCGGTACCTGCATGTCTTCTCCTCACTTCTCGCGACAACCCTTCCCGTTTTTGGGGGATGGCTCAAAAGGGGTGGCGGTTCCTTCTCCCGTTGCACCCGGTACCAACAGTGAATCTAAAGTACACGATGATGCGGACATTGTCCACAATCTGAATTGACATAGGCACACCACACTGGGATGCAGGATGAGGACAACGCTCTGGTGCTCGGGCATGCGCACTTGGGTCGGCGGCGCGGAATAAATTGCCTTCTTAGAGTCGAAGAGCGTGTCGACGCTGTGGCGGAATCATGAGAGCGTCGTCAGAATGATGGGGTCGACTTGACCCCACCCTCGGCGCTTCCTATCATTCGATCACCAGCCACCAATTATGAAAGCTTCCAAGACAGCTCTGATCGGGCAGGCGTCGCAATCCTCCAGGAGCCTGTCCGCCGACACTACTCGGGCAGCCGTTCGCATCCACTTGTTGGGTGGTTTCCGGGTTGTCGTCGGAACGCGCCAGCTTCCCGACGAAGCCTGGAAGCTGCGCAAAGCGGCGACCCTGATCAAACTATTGGCTCTGGCGCCCGGACATAGACTGCATCGGGAGCAGGTCCTGGATGTGCTATGGCCCGATCTCGATCTAAAAGCTGCCGGGAACAACCTCCACTACGCGCTACATGTGGCTCGCCGCATCATTGCGTCCGGTATGGAGCGGACCTCGAGCGTCTCGCCGGAACCTGCGGCCGTGCTCCGGCTTCAGGACGACCTGCTCTCCCTTGGCTCGGACGGTGAAGTTTGGGTTGATACCGATGCGTTCGAGACTGCGGCAACATTGGCGCGTCGTACACGCAGCTTGACAGACTATCGGACCGCTCTCGATCTCTACACGGGCGATCTGCTTACCGAGGATCGGTACGACGACGCCCTGGCTGGTCGAAGCGAGGCTTTCAAGTCGCTGTATCTCTCCTTGCTTGTAGATGAAGCGAACGTTCTTCTGGAACGTGGTAATCCCACCGCGGCGACCGATGTTCTGCTTCAGGCAGTTCGAGCGGAGCCCGCCCTGGAGGAGGCGCATGTCGCTCTGATGCGTGTCTACGCTCGCTCGGGGCACCGACAGCAAGCGCTCCGGCAGTACGAGCAGCTTGAGCAAGCCTTGCGGCGGGAGCTCGATGCAGAGCCGGACGAAGAGGCGCAGACGATCTATCGCCAGATTATGGAAGGCAACGTGCCCGGTGAAGAGCCTAGAGCTATAGACGTGCCGGACATGCTACAGCACCACAATCTACCGGTTTCGCTTACCAATTTCATTGGTCGGCAACGGGAGACCGATGATCTCAAGCGATGCCTGACTCAAGCACGACTCGTCACCATTCTGGGTCCCGGAGGCGTGGGTAAAACACGTCTGGCCCTGCATGCGGCGGAAGACTTGGTCGACGCGTACCGCGATGGCATATGGTTGGTAGAGCTGGCGGCTGTGGCCGATCCCGACCTCGTGCCGCATGTTGTGGCCAGGGCGCTCAAGGTGCAGGAACAACCGGGTGCGGTCATACAGAGCGCATTAATTGAGACGTTACGGGCCAAGCATGTCTTGTTGCTTCTGGACAATTGCGAACATCTCGTAAACGCTTGCGCGGAGGTGGCCGAGACCCTTTTGATCTCATGTCCTGAGCTCACTATTTTGGCCACGAGCCGGGAAGTGATCGGAATCGGCGGCGAGGCATTGGTTCGCTTGCCTCCCCTCTCGCTCCCCGACCCCGTAAACGTTTCAGGTGGTGAGGTGCCCTCTTCCGACGCACTTCGTTTGTTGGTCGATCGCATTCGATATCGAGATCCGTCGTTTGCACTGTCGGAGAGAAACGCAGAGGCTGCCGTTGCAATCTGCAATGAGGTCGACGGGATCCCGCTCGCAATTGAGCTGGCTGCGGCACGGGTAGGACCTCTCTCGGTTGAGCAGATTGCTGGTAGGCTCTCACATAGCCTCGGCCTACTGGCCGCCGGCGGCCAGTCGCGCGGCACCCGCCAGCCACGGCAGCAAACGATGAAAGGCGCTCTGGACTGGAGCTATCGCCTCCTCATGTCTGAGGAGCAAGAGCTCTTCCGCAATCTGTCCGTCTTTGTGGGTGGATGGACGCTGGAGGGGGCCGAAGCAATCGGCTCTTCGGGGGAACCTAAAGGCCACGATGTACTCGACGTGCTTTCCCGGCTGGTCGATAAGTCGCTCGTCGTGGCCGAGCCGGGTCAGGATGGCCAGATTCGATACCGACTCCTGGAACCCGTTCGCCAGTACGCCGCAGAGCTTCTGCGGGAAGGCGACGGGGGACGTCTCGCCGAGTCTGCCGTGCGGCGCCGGCATGCCGAGCTTTACCTCTCACTGTCAGAAGAGGCAGCGAGCCAGTTCCATGGACCTCATCAGAAGATGTGGCTCGATCGGCTGGAAGCGGAACATGACAACACGCGTGCCGCGCTCACCTGGAGTCTCACCGGCGTTGCCGGACCTGAGGCCCCGGTACATGGCGCAGCGGCCGGGAGCATGGGTTTGAAGCTTGCGGCTAACCTCTGGATGTTCTGGTACATTCGTGGCTACCTTCAGGAGGGCGAAGAGTGGCTCAACCGCCTGCTTGAGACAAATCCCGAAGCAGCCCCGTCCGAGCGCGCGAAGGCTCTGACCGGTCTTGGCGGCTTGTTGTACGCACAACGGCAATTCGACGCGGCACGTACGCCGTATCAGGAAGCATTGCGCCTCAATCGAGCATTGAACAATCAACAAGCTGTTGCGACGACATTGGGCAATCTGGCGAACCTGGCGCGCGCCACAGAGGATTTTGAGGAGGCGCTCCGCCTTCAGGAAGAGAGTCTGGAGATCCGGCAGGCGCTCGGCGACACCGAAGGCGTGGCCACCTCACTGCGCAATCTGGCCGCGATTGCCCACATGCAAGGAGATATGGAAAATGCTCGTCGCTTTTGCGAGGAGGGGCTGGCAATGCACCGTCAATTACATGACGTGGGCGGTGAAGCTGTCGCCTTGAACAATCTCGGCGAGGTATGGGCTGGACTCCACGACTGGAAGCGCGCCGAAGAGCTCTTTGAAGAAGGTCTTGCGCTGGCCCGAGGTCTCGGATCACGTGAGCTCATCGTTGCGTGCCTGGACAACCTTGGCTACACGGCTTTTGAGACCGGGCGCTATCAGAGAGCCGCTTCGCTGCACGCAGCGGCTCATGAACTTCGTACCAGAATGGGAACGTCTCTCTACTCCACCGATTTACCGCGGTGGGAGTCGCGTCTCGACGCACTGCGAAAGGTATTGCAAGAGCAATATGATCGGATCTGGGCTCAGGGTCGAGAGTTTTCCCTTGACGAAGCCATCGAGTTTGCGCTGCAGGCGACCATCGCCGGGACAGATACAGTGCCGTCTGCCGGAGGTCGAGGCGACTCTCCGGTTCTTCCCCTAACGGCGCGCGAGCAAGAGATTGCCCTCCTGGTAGCAGATGGACGAACCAATCGCGAGATAGCTCGCACCCTCTCCCTTGCAGCCCGAACTGTTGATACCCACGTGAGCAATATTCTCAAGAAGCTCGATCTGCGTTCACGAGCGCAAATTGCCACCTGGGCGATGACAAACTTATCGCGCGGCCAGAACCTCGTCGATGGTGCCACCGCCGATAACTCGATCACCGTCATAGAACACGGCTAACTGGCCTGGCGCCGCGCCCCACACCGGCCGGTCGAATTCCACGCGTGCGGTGCGGTCATCCTGCAGATAGACCCGCGCCCTTTCTTCGCGAGCGCGATACCGGATTTTGACGGCCGCTGCAAACGATCTCAACGATCCGTCTTGATCGCCGGTAAAAGTGAGTCGTGAGCAGATGACGGAGTCCGCCAGGGCGTCTTCTCGGTCGCCCACGACCACTTGATTTTCTCGTGGCCGCAGGGCGACGACGTAGCGCGGACGATCGGATGTGATGCCAAGGCCCTTGCGCTGGCCGACGGTGAATTCATGCACGCCACGATGGGTTCCCAGGATGGTACCGTCGCCGTCCACCACGTTGCCCGGCCGCTCGATATCGCCTCCATACTCTCGCAAGAAACGCTTATAGTTCTTGCCTGCCACGAAGCAAATCTCCTGACTGTCGGGTTTTTCCGCCACAGGCAGGCGAAGCTCCCGCGCGACCGCCCTGGTCCGATCCTTAGTTATCTCGCCCAGCGGGAAAAGGATGCGGCTTAGGTGATGCTGCTGCAGGGTGTGCAGCATATACGACTGGTCCTTGCGTTCGTCCACTGCTTTCTTCAGCACAAATTCCGAGCGATGATCGTCGTACGCGATCCGGGCGTAGTGTCCGGTGGCCACGTAGTCCACACCCAGTTCATCGGCACGGCGAAGGAGCCCGTCAAAGCGGACGAACTGATTACAACGTACGCACGGGTTGGGAGTTCGACCCTGCAAGTACTCGCGGGTAAAGTCGTCCACCACGGCGTCCGCGAATTCTTCCCGGAAATTCGGAACGTAATAGGGAATGTCAAGTGTGGCTGCCACCCGGCGAGCGTCGTCAACGGCGTC
>DASVZE010000176.1:0-8751 GCA_036391775.1 Chloroflexota bacterium
TTGTGGGCCCCGCCGTGGCGGGATGCACCTCCAGAGTGATCTCGGCCCCGGCAGCCAGACCAAAGAGTGCCTCAATTTTTTGCAGAATGCTGTGAATATGTTCGCCGTCGAGCATGCTCGGCGTGCCGCCGCCGAAGTACACCGTTTCCAGCGGACCAACGGCGTGCCGGCTCGAAAGTAGTTGCGCCTCGAGCAGGACAGCCTGCACATACGGTTCAATCAGGCGACTGCTCCCGACGTGCGTCACGAATGCGCAGTAGTCACACTTCTTGGGACAGAATGGTATGTGGATGTACAGAGATTGGACGGCCCCTGTCATGGTGCGTTGCCTTGCGAGAAAATGGTGGGCTGGGAGCGCCGAGAAGAACAGTGAGCGTTCCGCTACTGATAGCGTCGCACAATGAAGGAAAGATCCGAGAGTTTCGGGCAGCCCTGGCGACGCTCTCCGCTCCCGTACTATCGCTCGCGGACGTCCATATCACATCGGTCGTAGAAGAAACGGGGAAGAGCTTCAAGGACAATGCCATTCTAAAGGCCGAGGAGTACGGCCGTATCGCCCGAGTTGTGTGTCTCGCCGACGACTCGGGTCTCGAGATTGACGCCCTGAACGGCGAACCCGGCCCGCAATCTGCCCGTTACGCCGGAATACAGGCGACTGATGCCGAGCGCGTGGAGCTCGTGTTAAAGAAGATGCGGGGAATTCCCGGTCCGCTACGCTCTGCGCGGTTCGTGTGCGTCATTGCCGTCTCTGCACCCGGCCGTCCCACACGGGCAGTCGAGCGTCACGTGTGCGGTCTGATAACGCGGGAGCCTCACGGAGACCGCGGTTTTGGCTACGATCCGATATTTTTTTACCCACCCGCCGGGAGGACATTTGCAGAGATGACATCGATCGAGAAAAATGCTGTCAGCCACCGAGCGCTCGCGCTCCAGGCTGCCATTCCTTTGATCGCCGACCTCGTGCAGGCGGGTATACTTGGCTGATTGCATGAGGTTTTACGTATGACGGCGAAGCGGCTGATAAATCTCCTCGGTTCCTTACTTATGGTCGGTGGAATAGCTCTGCTGGTCTATGTTGGGGTGGCGTACGAGCGATCGCAAAACTCCTCGACCTCCACGACGGGTTGGACGGCGTCTCAGCAAAATGCCGCAAACCGGCTCGCGGCTCGGCTGGCGACGCATCAACGGGTCGCTATATCCCACCGGTTGCTGGCCGCTGTACCGCGGGGCGGAGAGGTCGCGACGCGCATTGCAATCCCGAAGATTGGAGTAAACGCGCCCGTGGTGGAAACGCCTCCTGTCGGAGGAGTCTGGGACGTAGCTGACTGGTCTGTCGGCCATCTTTCCACCACGGCCAATCCTGGCCAGATCGGCAATGATGCGTTGGCGGCGCATGATGACATCAAAGGTGAAATCTTCAAGCGACTGGCCGAACTAGGGCCCGGGGACCAGGTGAAGCTGTACACGGGTCATTCTGTGTACACATACGTCGTTACCGCCCAGAAGACCGTGGACCCCTCTGATGTTTCCGTTTTGAGCCCGACTCGAAACGTAACCCTGACGATGATCAGTTGTGCTCCGTACTGGGTTGACACGCAGCGCATCGTCGTCCAGGCATTGCTCAAAACTCGTTCCGCGGCGTAGACATACATGCCGGGTCCTGAGACCGGTCATTCTCCGGGTCGGATGCTCGCTCGCTATGGGCTGGCCCCGCGCAAGCGGCTGGGACAGAGTTTTCTTCGTGATCCGTCTTTTCTGCGGCGAATCGTGGATGCCGCCAGCCTGGATTCATCCGATTTGGTGCTTGAGATTGGTCCGGGAACCGGCGCGCTCACCATGGCTATCGCCAGGACGGGTGCACAAATCGTGGCCGTCGAGCTTGACAATCATCTACTAGCAGCCCTTCGTGTGGAGATGCGAGACGTTCCAAATGTGATGCTCCGACAGGGTAACGCGCTCGATTTTGATCCATGCTCAGAGCTTGGTCAGAACTACAAGCTGGTCGCAAACATCCCCTACTACATTACGGGTCCGCTGATCCGTCACTTTCTTGAATCGAAGTGCCCTCCCGAAGACATGGTGCTGATGGTCCAGCGAGAAGTGGCGGGTCGGATCACCGCTCAGCCTGGGCACATGAGTCTGCTTGCCGTGAGCGTGCAGTATTATGCGACGGCGGAGAGGCTGTTCACCGTGCCGGCAGGTGCGTTCTTGCCTCCGCCCAAGGTCGATTCGGCGGTTATACGGATCTCGCCGGCCAGCCGCCACTCAGACCCCGCGGCAGCCAGTCATTTCTTCGAGGTCGTCCGGGCTGGATTTGCGCAACGCCGAAAGCAGCTCGTCAATACTCTTGGCGCGGGATTAAAATTCCCACGAGGGGAAACGATTGGCATGCTGCAGGCTGCCGAAATAGACCCAACCCGACGGGCCGAATCGCTTTCAATCAGGGAATGGGAAAGACTTGCGGCTGCCATTCCGCCGGACCAGAAACGGGCGGTTTCGTGATGCCGAACTGGTTTGGACGCTCGAACGATACGCCGGCCGGCGACCTCAACCTCGTCGTAGGTCTAGGTAATCCAGGCAGCAGATTCGAAGGAACGCGTCACAACGTCGGTTTCATGGTCATCGACGAGATAGCGCGCCTGCACTCACTGCGCCTCGCAAAGTCTCGCCACCGCGCGCTTACTGGGCGCGGGTCAATCGCCGGAATGCCTGTTCTCCTGGCCAAGCCGGAAACCTTTATGAACGAGAGTGGTTACGCGGTTTCGCACCTTGTCCGTTACTTTCGCGTGCCGCTCGTGAGATTGATCGTCGTCTGCGACGATATGGACCTGCCTTTCGGAACCATCCGTCTGCGTCCCGATGGTAGCTCGGGAGGACAGAAGGGCCTCGATTCAATCATTCGAGAGCTGGGAAGCAACCAGTTTCCACGACTTCGAGTTGGAGTGGGGAGACCGAGACATAGCGCTGTTAGCCACGTCTTGAGTCGCTTTGAACCTGACGAGGTGGAGAAGCTCCCCTCCGTGATTGCCGTATGCTCCGAGGCCGTGCTCACGGCTCTGACCGACGGACTGGACGCCGCGATGAATCGATACAACGGAAATGTTGTGGTCGAACAGGGTCACAGCAGCCCCGGCCATTAGAAAATGGTACTGGCGCATTGCGTCCGTTTCTGGCATGATGCAGCGGAGGAGGTGGACGATACAGGGAGCGGAAAGAATGAAGCGCCTGGCCCGCGTTGCGGGTGACGAGGAAGAGGTCTATCGAACGATTCGGCGGGTGACCTCTCGGCCGGCACGGTCGTAACGGACGAAGCAAACCAGACAGGTAACTGGCTGACAAAGAGCGTTCGGGTGCAAGTACAGGGATCGCTCCCCCGAACAACTTTTCCATATCTATAGATGCATTGAGAGAACGGAGCGATCCATGTGTGGCATCTTTGGCTTTGTTTCGAGCCGGAACCGGCCGGCTTCCGAGGTTCTGGCAGGTCTACGATTCCTCGAGTATCGAGGGTACGACTCCTGGGGAATTGCATGCGCCGGCGATCGCCGGGTCCAGGTCGACAAGGCAGTAGGCCCAATCGCCGATGCAACGACAACGTTGGCGCCATCTCGGGCGGCATTGGGGCACACGCGGTGGGCAACGCACGGCGGGGTCACTCACGCCAATGCGCACCCCCATTGTGACTGCCATGGCCGGCTAGCTCTCATACACAATGGAATAGTCGAGAATCATCAGGAGCTGCGGGCCGGACTCAACAGGTCCCATGATTTTCGGTCCCAGACGGATACCGAAGTTTTGGTGCATTTGCTAGAGGAAGCGCTTGAGGAGGAACCAACGCTCACGGAAGCACTTGTCGCGGTCTTTCGCCGTGTGGAGGGCCTGAGCGCAATCGCCGTTCTCGATGCCGAGTCGGGGTCCGTTGCCGCAGCTAAGAACGGCTCTCCACTCGCTCTGGGCTGGGGAGAAGACGGCTGCTATCTGGCTTCCGATCCCATTGCAATGGCGCAATACACGCGGAGGATCACGTTTCTGGAAGATGGGCAGGGAGCCGTTATTTCAGATTCCGGGATCGACCTGTTCGACGCGGCAACTGGTGAGGAGCTGCGCCCACATATACGAACCATCGATTGGGACGTCAGTCAATCGGGACTCGACGGTTTTCCGCATTTCATGATCAAAGAGATTCATGAGCAGCCGGCGGTTCTGAATAGAATCGCTCACGATGGGCCTCAGCGCGTGGCGCGACTGGCTGAGCTGATCAAGCAGTCTGATGACGTGTATCTTATCGGCTGTGGAACTGCGCACCATGCCGCCATGTCCGCCCGATACACTCTTGCCCAGATCGCGGGGAAGAACGTAAACACAGCCGCTGCCTCAGAAATGAGCTTGCTTCTTCCGCTCATGAAACCGGGGAGCCTGGTCATTGCGCTCTCCCAGAGCGGTGAAACGATCGATGTCCTGGATGCAGTAAAGGCCGCCCGTGCTCTCGGCGCAACGATTGCGGCTGTCGTAAACGCCGAAGGTTCATCCCTGGACCGCGTGTCCGATGAGACTGTATTGCTTGGCTGCGGTCCGGAACGATGCGTGCTGGCTACCAAATCCTACACGGCGAAGCTCGCAGTATTTCATATGATTGCCCACGTGCTTCGCGGTGATCCCGTCCAGGGGCAAGAGGATCTGCGCCTGTCTGCGGAACGCATCGAGTGCTTGCTGCAACGTGAAAGTGCCACGGGTGCACTGCACGAGACGGCATTGAAAATAGCCGATCAACAGCATATGTTTATTCTCGGGCGTCATAGCAGCTACCCGCTGGCGCTGGAAGCCGCACTCAAAATAAAGGAAGTCAGCTATTTGCATGCGGAGGGATTCGCTGCCGGAGAGCTAAAACATGGTGTCATTGCACTGGTGACATATGGGACCCCGTGCCTGCTCCTGGCTTCCGATCCGAAATATCTGCGTGAATCAATGGCAGCCGCATCTGAAGTGCGTGCCAGAGGAGCACTTACGATTGGTCTCTCAACCGATGCCGTCGAGGAGTTCGACATCCACTTTCCCGTAAGCCAATCCGCCGCTTCTCCATACGAAGTCGCGATAACCGCACAGCTCCTGGCGTACGAGCTCGCTCTCATTCGAGGATGCGATCCAGACAAGCCGCGCAACCTGGCCAAGAGTGTGACAGTGCGGTAGCGTGGCGCCTCGTTTGTCGTACGAGCCATCGGCTCAATCCGTCCTCGGCCATCTGATATTGCCGGGAGGCCGCATCGTCGGCAACGGTGCATCGTTGCGCAAAAGAGTTTCCTGGCCCGTGGTACTGCGTGCGTCGGGACTTGGTGATCTCTTCGGCGGCGAGCTCATCATCGCGTCGGAAGCGCACACTGAGCGCTTGCTGCGATCTCTCGACGCGCTGCGTGAAACGGGGGTGGCTGCAATTCTGATCGTGACCCGCGACGTTCCCGAGCAGGTGATTCATCTCGAAAACCCTGCCATCCCGCTTGGCATTTCACTGACCACGCAGCCATTGCAGCAAGTTCAGACCTCGGCTGAACAGTTTTTGATTCGTCGCAGGCGCGAGCTCTACGGATTTACGCAGAACTTACACCACTCCCTGATTGACGCGGCGATCGGCGGCGCTGACTTAGCCAAGCTGCTCCACGCGGCGGGACAGAACGGAGCGTTGCGTGCCACCTATGACAGTGAGGGTGACGTGTTAAGTGACGGGCCGCCGCTTTCTCGAGCGGACCTCGTCGCGTGTCGGATTTCGGCGCATGGGCTAAGCACCGGAACGATCATGGTCGAAACTAACCCTCGCTGTATTGCGGCGCCGGTCATGGCTGGAAATGAACGCCGCGGACTTATCGTCGTTCCCGCCGACGCCGGGCTCGACCTTGACGAGCTGGAGCTTGTCGCGGAGACGCTGAGTCAGGCATGTGCCATTGCGCTGGCCCGCGTCCGCTCTGAGAGCGTACCTACTCTCGAGCAGGTCCTTGTCGACTTGCCCGGCGCGAGAGACGCCCAATGGCAGGTCGCGGCCGTATCAGCAAGCGACGTATCCTCGTCGAGGATCGCCCGCGCCATCACCGCGGAACTGGCGTCAATACATGCCTCGGTCTTTGTAGGCCGAGACAATGATGCTGTGTTCGCTGTTGTCACGGGAACCAACGAGCTCAAATGGCCCGTTATTGCGGACAACCTATCAATGCGGCTTGGGGCAAGAGATTTGCGAGTTGGCGTTGGACGCCTCGAGATTGGACCGAAAGGCGCCGACAGAAGCTCACGGCAGGCGTCCCAGGCCATGGCGCGCCAACGCGAGGCGGGCTGCACCCTCTTCCAGGAGATTGAGGTAGAAACTCTTCTAGAGTCGGTCGTGGAATGGGAGCCCTTCGTCCGGGCGCGACTTGGCCCGCTCATGGACGATCGCGCGGGACGAAAGGATCTCCTGCGGACGCTCGAGGTGTATCTCGATAGCGGCAGTAGCGTCGCAGCTGCCGCGCGCATCCTGTCGGTCCACCGCAACACGGTGCTTTACCGCCTCTCTACGCTGCAACAACTATTAGGAACCAGCCTCGACGATGGGCGCGATGTCTTCGCTCTGTCCCTTGCGCTCCGGCTATATAGACTTCACCAACGCGCGCTGTAGATGTGCGCTTCAAGCCTGCCGTCTCTCTGGCCCTGTTGTGCAATATGCACAATCAGATCGCTTGAGCTTTGTAGAGAATCGGCGTACTAGCGACTTGGAGAGCCGCTAAAGTCGATAAAAGTCAGGAGGGACACTGCAGTGGCAATCACTGATTACGGCCCTGTGCAACTAGAACGGCAAGACCCTGACGGCTTGCTCAGCTGGGCGCGGGGCGCGGGCATTCGCCAGATTGATGTGAAGTTTTGCGACCTTGTTGGTGGCTGGCAGCATTTTTCTATCCCACTTCACAAGGTCTCAGTCGGAGCGATGGAAGAAGGATTCGGCTTCGACGGTTCAAGCATCCGTGGATTTCAGAAGATCCACGAAAGTGACATGGTGCTGCTACCGGATCTTCGAACAGCCTTCGTCGATCCGTTTAGCAAGACCCCCACGCTGAGTGTGATTTGCGACGTTCACCAGCCCGTCACGCTCGAGCCGTACACCCGAGACCCGCGTGGAGTAGCGAAACGAGCAGAAAGACATCTGCGTAACACCGGCGTTGCCACAACGAGCTATTGGGGACCGGAAGTCGAGTTTTACGTCTTCAACAGTCTGCTGTTTGACCAGACGAGCCATTCGGGATTTTACTCCATCGACTCTGAGGAAGGTATCTGGAACTCGGGACAGAACGGTTCGGCTAACCTTGCCAACAGACCCCGGCCCAAAGAGGGCTATTTCCCGGTGCCACCTGTCGACAAGCTACAAGATCTGCGATCCGACATGGTGGAGGCGTTACTCGCCGCGGGCGTGGACGTCGAAGCGCACCATCATGAGGTAGGGTCTGCCGGCCAGTGCGAAATCGACTTGCGATTCGGGACACTAACTGAAATGGCGGACCGTGTCTTGACATACAAGTACATCGTGAAAAACACGGCGGCCCAAAATGGCTACCTTGCTACGTTCATGCCCAAGCCGATCTTCCAGGACAATGGATCGGGTATGCATGTCCACCAGAGCCTATTCAACGGTGAGACAAATCTCTTCTACAACTCGGCCAATTACGCCGGTTTGAGTGATACAGCCCGGCATTACGTCGCTGGTTTACTGGCCCATGCTCCATCCATACTCGCCTATGCGGCTCCAACTACAAATTCTTACCGAAGGTTGGTTCCGGGTTACGAGGCTCCGGTCAAGCTCGTGTATTCGGCGCGTAACCGCAGTGCATGCGTCCGAATCCCAACCTACTCTGACAGCCCCAATGCTCGCCGCATCGAGTTCCGCCCTCCCGATCCCTCGGCCAACCCTTACCTTGCGTTCTCGGCCATGTTGATGGCTGGTCTTGACGGTATCGAGCGGCGCCTCGAGCCACCGGCGCCAATTGACGCAGACCTCTATGAGCTGGAGGGAGCCGACGAAGCGCGCGTCGAATCCACGCCTGGAAGCCTGGGGGAAGTACTGGACGCACTTGAGGCCGATCACGATTTCCTGCTGAAGGGCGACGTCTTCACACCAGCGTTGATTGATTCCTGGATCGCCTACAAACGTGAGAAGGAGCTCAACGAGGTGCAGCTGCGACCGCACCCATACGAGTTCTACCTGTACCACGACATTTAGCTCTTCAGACGCCGGGCCGCCGTCGCAGGGCGGTGGCCTAGCTGTGGCCCTCGCATATTGCGAACACGGCACGCAAACTGCTAGATCACGGGTGTGATGAACGAAGAATCGCTACTTCGCGTACAGTCACTGCCCGACCTACGGACTCCCGTGTTTGTCGCCGCCTTCGCGGGTTGGAATGATGCTGCTGAGGCAGCTACCCATGCAGCGTCCGTACTGGTTCAACAATGGTCGGCAGCCCGATTCGCAGATATTGATCCAGAGTCTTTCTATGACTTCACCGAGACGCGTCCCACTATCCGGCTGACCAGCACGGGCCAGCGCGCCCTTTCCTGGCCCGAGAACTGTTTTTTCGCGCACAGAGCGCAAGACGTCGACCGTGACGTCGTGATCCTAGTGGGCGTTGAGCCGCAGCTTCGGTGGCGCACATATTGTTCCCTGGTGCTCGACCTGGCAGATCGCCTGGACGCAACCTTGCTGGTAAGCATGGGCGCATTGTTAGCCGACGTGCCCCATACCAG
>DASVZE010000177.1:0-2294 GCA_036391775.1 Chloroflexota bacterium
AGCCAGCACGTCGTGCAGCTGCGCCGCGGGATAAATGATGTCATGCGGAAGGTCCGGCGGCTCGAGCCGAGGCATATCTTCATACGCCGCGCCGGTGGGACGCGGAACTTCACGTGGGACGACCACAGACAGTCGAGTTCCGATAACGCGCATGCCGAAGGCCCTTGCCAGATGGGCAGCGCCATCTCCAATCTTGCCCCATCCGACGATTCCCATAGTCTTTCCGCGCAGCTCCACGAAGCGAGCGGCCGATCCGCGACGGTCGTGCAGCCACTCGGTACGCTCTTGCGCTCGAACGAGGGCGTCGATCTGGCGGGTGAGCGCCAGGAGCATGGCGAACAGATGCTCGCTCATGGGCACGGTATGGATTCCGGTGGACGCGCTGAGCAAAATATCGCTCTTCCATACCGGGTGTCCCTTCAGGTGATCGACACCCGCACTGGGCAGGTGGATCCAGCGGAGCCGGGGCGTTTCACTCGGCACGCTGTTGGGCACCAGCCAGCTGTACAGCACATCCGCGTCACGCACCGCGCCGCGTAGCTCGTCGTCCGTATGCGCCGCTTGAAATTCGGCCTGTCCGCGATAGCTTTCTTCAGGAAAGACGTGTGGAAGCGGCCCCGACGTGACGACTTTTAGTGCTCTGTGACTCACGACGCGATCTGCAACCCAAGGCCGGGCCGGTTCGAGAGCAGCAGCCGTCCTCCCTGTACCGTGACACCTCGTACGGGGTCGTCGGACACGAGTAGATTACCGTCCAGATCCGCAAAGTCGAGAAGTGGCGAGAGATGTGCCGCAGCGGTAATGGCAACTGAGCTTTCAATCATGCAGCCCATCATGACCTGGAGATGGTGGGCGCGGGCTAGGTGGATCATCTGAAGCGCAGGGTAGATGCCGCCGCACTTCATGAGTTTGATGTTGATACCGTCGACATGACCGGCGACGCGCGGCACATCCATGGGGATAACACAGCTTTCATCCGCGATGACGGGCAGTGGAACCCGTCGCCGGACATAGTCCAGTCCGTCCAGGTCGTCGCCGGGCACGGGTTGCTCCACAAACTCGAGCCCGTACTCCAACAGGGTCTCGATATTCCGTACGGCCTGTTTGGCCGTCCAGGCTTCGTTGGCGTCGACACGAATGATGGCGTCGGGGCGCTCGCGGCGGATTGCTTCGAGATTGGCCGTGTCGCCGGGT
Organism: Chloroflexota bacterium; assembly: GCA_036391775.1. Taxonomy (GTDB): domain Bacteria; phylum Chloroflexota; class UBA5177; order UBA5177; family UBA5177; genus DASVZE01. Next base: position 1,195 of record DASVZE010000177.1, read on the forward strand.
GTGCCGACCTTGACTTTGAGGATAGGAAAGTCTCTGGCTTCTGCCGCCTTGCGGGCCATGGTCTCCGGGGTGTCGATACCGATGGTGTACGAGGTCTGGGGAGTACAGTGTGCGTCTATTCCGAGAACGGCATAGAGCGGTGCGTTGAAGCGCTGGGCAGTAAGGTCGTGAAGCGCGATATCGACGGCAGCTTTAGCGGCTGGATTGAGGCGAGCAATTCCGTCCATGATCTGGTGAAGGGCCACGAGAGAAAGGGTGCGGGAGCATTGCAGCTCGGGTGCCAGCTCTGTGAGAAGGGCCAGAACGGTACCCTGTGTCTCTCCATAGTGGGAAGAGGGAGCTGCTTCTCCGCGCCCGGTATGGTCCCCGTCGGACAGGTGTATAGAGACGGTGTGGGCGACTGTTTGGGTACCGCGAGAAATGGTGAACGGATCGCGCAGAGTGAGCGCGAGTGGTTGGAAGGAGAGGTCCATGGGCCCTCCTGGGGTGTGGCCGATTGTACCAGGGGATTGGCGGAGCTCCGGCTGTGCCAGGGTTGGGTGGGCTAAGTACAAGATGTAGTGGTTGCACAATGAAATATGGCCAGGTATTGACATGAATTAGAACTTATGTTCCAATAAGAGAGGATAGATTCTCGTCGTGGGAGACGCTGATGATCCTCTATCTGCGTGTACTACCCGGCTTTGGCCTGGCGGTCGAAGCCTTGACCCGGCCGGATCTTCTTACGCATCCGGCTGTCCTGAGCGATGGAGGGGAGCGAGGAACGGTTCGTGAGGTGACGTCTCTTGCGCGGCGCTCCGGAGTGCAGCCCGGTATAACGCTGGCGCAGGCAAAGCGCATCTGTCCGGACGTGCTTGTTCTGATGGCTGATCTCGCTGCCTATAACTCTGTCTGGCAGGAGATATGCGAGATACTTGGCACCTATACTCCGCTGGTCGAGCCGGTGGAGATGGGGCAGGCCGTGTGCGACCTAACCGGTTGCGAGCGGCACTGGCCGGATGCCATAACAGCGGCTCAAACAGTACAGCACGCCGTTTTCGCCGCCACCGGCATTCTTCCCTACCTGGGAGCCGCGCGCAACCGAATCGTCGCCGAGCTTG
>DASVZE010000178.1:0-3458 GCA_036391775.1 Chloroflexota bacterium
GATAGCTCGGGTCAGCCGGTGACGGTGCAGGACTTCTTCGGAGGTGATCTTCAAGGAGTCATCGACAAGCTGCCCTATCTCAAGGGTTTGGGAGTCAACACTCTCTGGCTAACGCCCATTTTTCTGTCGCCCTCCAACCACAAGTACGACACCAGCGACTACTACACCATCGATCCCCACTTCGGGACCATGAGTACACTCCAGAATCTCCTGTCTCAGGCGCATGCCGACGGTATCCGCATCGTGCTTGACGGTGTGTTCAACCACACCGGCAGTGACAGCATCTATTTCAACAGGTACGGACACTTCCCCGATGTGGGCGCCTATCAGTCGAAGTCCTCTCCCTTCTACCCCTGGTATACCTTCCTTGCCTGGCCGACATCGTATGTTGATTTCAGTGTGGGCTCGACGAGCTACGACACGTTGCCCACGCTCAATGAGAACGACGCGGTCAAGGACTTCATCTTCCGCACACCCGACTCGGTCGCCCAGCACTGGCTGGCTCAGGGCGCGGACGGCTGGCGGCTCGATTCCGCCCAGTTCCGGAGCAACACCTGGTGGCAGCAGTTCCGGACAGCGCTCAAGGCCAAGTATCCGGAAGATATCCTGATCGCGGAAGACACAGGCGGTCCCATCAACGCCACCCCTTTCCTACTCGGTAACGAATTCGACGGCGTCATGAACTACAACTTCCGCGACGCAATCACCAGCTTCTTTGCCAATGGGAACGGGTCCAGCGGGCCGACCACCGCGACCGGATTTATGAACGAGATGATGTCGGTCGTCGAGAACTACCCCTTGCCTGCTCTGTATTCCTCGATGAATCTGGTGGATTCGCACGACACCGAGCGCATTCTGACCGACCTGCAAGGCAATAAGACCGAGCTGAAACAGATCGCCGCCTTCCAGATGACCTGGCTGGGTGCACCCACGATCTACTACGGCGATGAGGCCGGCTTGCTCGGAGGACCGGACCCCGATAACAGGCGAACCTTCCCCTGGGACAGTCAGGACACAGAACTCGAGTCGTTCTACCAGAAGGTCATCGGCATACGGACCAGGAATCCTGCTTTACGCGACGGCTCCGTGTCCGTTCTGTCGGAAGACAACAGCAATCGCGTGTTTGCGTTCGTACGAAAGGACGCGAGCCAGAGTGCGGCCGTGGCCTTTAACGACGGCAACTCGTCCCGCAGTCTAAAGCTGAAAATTTATGGAGTGACCAACGGCGCCACGATGACCGACCAGATGACAAGCAAGACCTATACGGTGAGCTCGGGCTCGGTGTCGATCACGGTCGGCGCACATACAGCCGCCATCCTCACATCACCGGTGCAGGGATAATCTAACTCCCTGGGTTGGCGCGGTAATAGAGCCGATCCCCCACAAGACGGAACCCTAATTTCTGGTAGAGAGCCTGTGCCTCCGGGTTCTGCGCGGTGAGCCACACCAGCGTGTCACCCGCGGCGAGGCGATCCTGCACCATGAAGGTGGTCAGGGTGGCCGCGACGCCGCGCCGCCGCGCCTCGGGCAACGTTGCCACCCGTGTGATCTCGGCCACCGCGTGCGACGACGAGATGAAGCCGGTGCCGGCGGGCGTCCCCTCCAGAGCTGCCAGAGCGTGGCAGCGCCCGCCCAGACGCTCGACTTCTACCCGGACGTCCTCCGTGGAACGCCACAGATCGAGCTCCATGACCTGGCTGAAGATCTGCCGGTATGCGGCTAAATCGGCATCGGTATCCCTCCCGGACAGAAATCGAACGGCCACGGCGGGATTCAGGAACGGCCGGAAGTCGGCCGGGACACACAGCATGAGCGGTTCCCGGCCGTCCTCGACAAATCCTGCGGCGTCGAGCAAGGGAGGAAGCTCCGGCCACAGAGGCTCGTTGAACTCCAGGAGCGGGCTCCGCCGGCGCTCCGCGAAGAGCTGCCGGAGCTGCTGCAGGCGGGCAACAACCTCTTCGGATGAGCCGAGTGATTCATAGGGCATCGCCTGATTGAGCCAGATGTTCTCGGAGCTGCGGCTGAAGATGACGCGGAAGGGACCGACTGCCACGACCTCGCCGCCCAGGCCGGCAGCTTGGTCAAAGGACGAGGCTGTCGGTTCCAGGCGGCGCAGGGAATCCCGGTGTGGGTCGGTGGTTTGCATGTCGCTTCCCCTTTGTCCCGAAGTCTGCCGTACTGTAGTTTAGTCACGAGGAACCTGCATGCCTATCGACTTTGGTCTTGACCTCCAGATGCTTCCCGGCGAGCTGGATGGCGACGCGCTTAGCTTCTACAGGCGGGCGTTGAGTGCGCTCTCTCCCGCGTTCAGCACGGTGTGGTTCAACGATCATTTTCAGTTCGGGGATCGCGCGGTCCTCGAGAGCTGGACCGTGCTGACCTTTCTGGCGGCCGAGTTCCCACGCCTCAAGGTGGGGAACCTGGTGCTCGGCCAGAGCTATCGCAATCCGGCGCTCCTGGCCAAGATGGGGGCCACCCTGCAGTATCTAACCGGTGGCCGGTTCATTCTGGGAATCGGGGCCGGCTGGCATGCAGAAGAGCAACGCGCCTACGGATACGAGGTGGTGCGTCCCCGCCAGCGTGTCACCCAGCTGGAAGAAGCGATCGAGATCATTCGGAAACTGTGGACCGGCGGGCCCGTCACGTACCGGGGCACGCACTACCGTATCGAAGACGCATACTGCCTTCCGCGTCCCGACCCCATGATCCCGATCATGGTGGGCTCCTCCGGGCCGAGAGGATTGCGAGTCACCGCGCGTCTGGCCGACGCCTGGAACGCCAACGGGGACATGGACCGGTTCAAGCCGCCGTACGATATGCTGCGCCGGTATTGTGACGAGATCGGCCGGGATTTCCGTGAGATCACCTTGACGGCGGGGGCGCCTGCGTCCTTCCCCGCCGACCCCGGCGATTTCGTTCCCTCACCGCCCGGCGAACCGCAAACGCTGGGACCGACACCGGCTGACGCCGTCGAGCAGCTGCGGCCGCTGGCCGAGTTGGGCGTTACGCATTTCCAGATCCGGATGACCGATCTGCGCACCATTGAGCTATTCGGAGCCGAAGTGGCTCCGGTCCTGGCGCAGTACCAGGGAACTCTCTGACACCCGTCGAGGCACCCACCGAGTCTCAAATAGTCATACATCCGACAGTCTCGGACAGTCGTCTCTGTCACGGGATCAGACGTCGCCATCGAAACCTCGCTGCACCAATCTGTCGGACGTGGACCCGCCATTGTCTTCCGTGCGGCATCCTTGCTCAGGGTGAGACACTGCCGAGCGGCGATCTCAGGCGAACCGCTTCCAGTGGCCCTCGGAGACGACTTCGACGGTGCCGGTGACCACGTTTATCGCGGTCTCATCGTCAATTGCGTACGCCGGACCCGCGATATCGGCGGCCCAACGTTCCGCGTCGGCCAGGGTGTTCTCCGGCAGCATCTCGTGATCCAGGTGCGGGAAGAT
>DASVZE010000179.1:0-8506 GCA_036391775.1 Chloroflexota bacterium
TCCCGACTCCCCTGTCCCAAGCCTCTCGCATCCGTGTGACCAGAAAGACCTGGTAATCCATCGAAAGACCGAAGAGCGTGGCAAAGAGAAACACCGGGATCCATCCCTCCACCTGAGGGGCCCGGTAGAGGCCAATCAGATCGGCGCCAATGTCGAACCGAAAGACCAGGACGAGCATTCCATAGCTCGCCGCCACGGAGGCCACGTCGAGGAGCAGGGCCAGCACAGGCAAGAGGAGCGATCGGAAGGCACGCAGCAGCACGACGTAGGCGAGCGCTAGGACGGCGAGAACGATCCAGGGGAAGCTCCCGTACACTTGTCCCAGAAAGTCCACACCCTGAGCCGGCGCGCCACCGGTAGAGACATGGAAACCCGCGGGGAAATGGTTGGCTGGAATGAGCTGCCGGCGCAGGCGTCTGACAAGCTGCTGGGTCGCCTCGTCGCCGAATTCATGCCGGCCCACGACCACCATGCGGCCGTAGCGGCCTGACGCATCGACATACGGCGCTCTAGTCCCGATGGCGACGACGAACACCTCGGGATCCTGAAGGAGCCTGCGCCCCAGCCGAAGCGTTGCCGTGGACGTTGCGGGTGTTCGTGCCCTGCCGGGCGCACCGCCATCGAAAACTACATCGATGGGAGTGATGGCGCCGGGCCCGACGCGATCGCGTAGCAACGCGAGGCCGCGAGCAGATTCGGTGAACGAGGGAAAACCCGAGAGCGATCCCGGCGTGAGCTGGAGCCACAAGACAGGGGCGGCGAGGACCGCCAATAGGACAGCCGTGCCGGCCAGCACCGTCAGAGGACGGTGCATCACCGTGCGCGCCAGCCGCGCCCAGGCTCTGCGCTCCACGCCCCGTACCCGTCCGAAACTCGGTAGGCGAATCCCGCGTACCCCCCATCGTCCAAGCAGCGAGAGGAGCGCGGGCTGCACAGTCAGTGCCGCGACAATGGAGACAAGAGGGACCACCACGCCGGCGACTCCCAGCGAACGGATAAACGGCACCGGCATGATGAGCACGGCCGAAAGCCCGATGGCAACGGCGGCGCCCGAGAAGAACACCGCGCGGCCCGCCGTTGCCATGGTGCGCACGATCGCGTCATCCACCGAGCCGCTCTGGTTGACGACCTCCTCCCGGAACCTGTGCACAAACAGGAGGGAATAGTCGATCGCCAGGCCAAGCCCAATCAGCTCGACGAGATTCGGGACGTAGGTCACCATCAGGAAGGCGTGGGCCATGATGTAGACGATCGCGAGAGCGGCGGTTATGGTGCAGGTGGCAAAGATCAATGGGATGAGGAGAACAGGCCGGAGGCCGAGCACCAGGGCAAGCATGAGCAAGGCGACAGGTACGGCGATCGTCTCGCCTTTACGGAGATCCGCCGCGAGAATTGGATTGAGATCGTGCTGGATGGCGGGCGCCCCGGTGATGTAGGCAGTAGAGAGCCCCTGCCCTCGCAAAGCGTGTCGCAGAATATCAGTCTCGTCTGCGGCACGTTGGAGGTCGAGCCCGGTGGCAACATCGCCGTAAACGATCCCGGCCCCCGACTGCAGCGACGTGGTGTGGGCGTGTGGCAACGCTCGAGCGGCCGCGGCGATCTGCCGAGCGAGCCTGTGTTCCGTCCGGGCTGGTGCGCGGAGGACCACTGTGAAGGTTCCGTCGGGGTTTTGGGCGAAGTGCCGTGCCAGGATGGTGTCCGCTTGCTCGGAGCTCGTCCCCGGAACCGCCAGGGACGTCGTGAGAAGCGGCGGCAGCCGCACTGCCGAGACCGCGCCTACCACCGCTATCGCCAGCCAGCATGCGAGTACAAAGAAACGGAAGCGTATGACCACGCGGGTCCAGCGCTCCAGCATCGGCACATCCTTCCAGAGTCATGCTACTCAGCATGATAGTCGCCTCTGTTGTAGGGCATCTCCGCAAGAGTGTGCCGACTCGATCACAAGCCTCCGCTGGCTACCCGGTTCGTTTGATACGCCCATCGAGGGTACGGGCGAGCTGAACGACATCCTCAGGGGGGAGTGGGCGGTACCCGAGAATGTAGACGCGTGCGTCATACGTCCCGCGGCGAAAATACACCAGGGCATTGACCGCGGTGTACAGGCCAGTGGCGTTACTGGAGAGAAAGTAGCCCGTCGCCTCATCGCCGACTCCGGCCAGGCTAAGGGGACGTGCATGCGGTGGCGCCGGCTGAGCGTGGATGAAGGTCTCGTACTGCCAGTGCGCGCCGGCCACGGAGCGAAAGAGGCTGACGTCGTCCATGATGCTGAGGGGATGTGCCCGGCCCTTACTGCCCAGAATGGTCTCATAACCGGTGATGCGACCATGTCGCGTGATGGTGGCGACGTCGACGTGATCGACATTGGTCACGGCAATATTTGGGACTGTCACGCCCTTCTCAATGAACCCGGTGAATGACGGGGGCAGGTCCTTCACATGCAGCACAAGGGAACGCGGCGAGACAGCACTACCAACTCTGACCGCTGGAGAGGCGAGCACGGAGGGGACTGCAACCAGCAATACCGCCGCGATCACGAGTAGAGCGGTCAGATAGCGTCTCCGAAGACGGCCCATTGCTTTGAATCGGGTTAGCTGCATTGGTGAACTCCTGTTATCACGTGCGTGTTGGCGTATAACTGCCTTTATCGATCTCCTGGGGTATTGGTTGACATATCCTGACGCCATCGACTTCCTTTCTCGTCGGAGAAGTGGACGGGTTGCCGTTGATACTGTGCTGGAGGATCGTCTCAGGATCGGCGAACCGGCTCCGCCGGCCGGGGGAATTGTGTTGGTGTAAGCCGTACCTGAGGTACGATGTGGCATCACTGTATCCCTGTACCGTGACGCCGGCATGACACCGGAAATGATCGCTGAGGCGCCGTGCGAAGCGAGAATTATGCGCCGTCTTGTGCCCATCTTGTGTCTGCGGGGACAGATGACACACCTGAGCCACTCCACAGGGATAGTGCATACGTCCGACTGAGCGGGGAAGACACGATGTCACGGCGAGCCCGACCGGCGCGACCGCCGTCCGGCGCTGCGACCGGTGGAATCACCTATGGACGGCGCTATCGGCGCTGCGGCAATCTGTGCATAACAGAAAGGCAGACAATCGGGACCCTCTTATAGATGCGAGCTTGTTTATCTGTGGTCAGCCCGCTTTTGCCATCTCCGCAGAGTCTCGTCGTCCGTCACGTCAAGTACAACCCGCTCCAGCGAAACGCTCCGTACAGCGGATACCGGCACGAACAGCGGCGGCGTCAGGAACCCCAGATTGATGCGGCCCGGGCGCACAGCAAAGAAGACGATGTCTCCTGGCTGATGGGTGCCGGTTGCATACTCCCCCTGCGCGGATTGTCGTTGAGGCCCGGTATTGCCGGCGCCTGCCGTGGGGAACGGTCCGAGCGATTCACCCAGCATTCGCGAGCCCGCATGCTCGGTCGGGCTTACTTCATGCCCCTCCTCGTGGGTGAGAGAGGGGCCGCTCATGACGTGCTCCTCCGACTCGGTCTGGCCGGCGCCTGCTCCGCGCCGGGCAGCTGAAGGCATGAACCGGTCACCTCGCCATACACGGACAACGCTACCTATATATCGATCTTGCAGAGCGTTATACACATCCATCCCGGGCCGGATGTCGAGATGCCTGGCGGCCGATTGGGCCGGTTGCCTGTCGGTCGACACGTTTCTCACCTCTCCGCGGCGCGGCTGGTCATGGCAAAATAATCCTCCGGCCGGTTGGCTGATTCACGTCCGGCAAAGATCATCACGGCGCGCAAGGATAAACTGCCGATCAGCGGGAGCATCGCAGCCGCGGTACGTCGTGGACCGGTCACCTCCTTGCCTCGCGCCGGTCCGCTCAGCTGCAAAAGCAGCGGCACCAGGATGCCACCGACATAGGTCACGGGCCAGAAGATCAGGCCGATTTTTCCGGTGCGCAGCGGCCGCCCGATCGCGCCGAGCCGCACCAGCGCGGTGGTCAAAAAGGTCAGCTCGGCAGCCAGGCAGATAGATTCGGCCCGTGCCAGACGCCGGCCGGTATCTCGGGTCTCCTCGCGGTCAAGTCCCAAGAAGAGAGTGATCGCACAGAGGCTGGCAGAATAGGCAGATCCGACAAAGGTGGGGGAGAGAAAGGGGAAGGAGCGCCACCAGAGAGGAATGTTGGTGGCCGCCAGCAGGATTCCGGTGTAGCCGGAGAGAAAGATGGAGAACGGCACGCCGGCCAGCATGACAAGTCGCCGAGGGCCGGGAAGCAGATCTCGCTTCAAAAGGTCCTCGGCTAGCTGCAATCCAGCACCCAGCGTCGCGAACCCACCGGCGAAGAACAGCGCCCAGGAGCCGAGTGACATGGGGGACTTGAGCTTGAGAATGCGGAACATATTGAGAGCACGCTCCGGCCTGCCCAGATCGAGGATCAGCAAAGGAGGACAGGGGAGAAAGGCGGCAGCCGCCAGATAGCGCGCGGCACGCACCACGCGCCGGTCGGCTGAGACGGCCTCGGCCACCGCGCCGATGGTATAGGTGGCGCCCGCGACACCGCCGAAAAAGAAATAGAAGATGACCAGCCAGCGCCAGTGCGGTGCTCGCACCGCCGGCAGTCCATAGTACGTGTCCTGGACCTGACTGGTGGCGGTCCTGGTGTCCGAATACTCCTCCATCAGCCTTTCCTCAGCGACCAGGCGGTCGCCAGACTGAGCGCCAATGCGGTGACTGTCATAACGAGTACCCCGGGCAGCGTACGATTCTGCGGCAAGGTGGGATGCTCCGGCAGGTTATAACGCTGTGGCTTGTCCAGCAGCAGGAATTGGGCCCCCAGGTTGCCGATGCCCTGTCCGCCGCCCATGTCCTCGGTCCCATAGATGTAGGCATCCAGGCCTTTCTGCCTCAAGTCCTCCACCCGCTGCTGCGCGCGCTCCTGCAGATCGCCGATGTCGCCGAACTGAATCGAGTCGGTGGGGCATGCCTTGGCGCAGGCCGGCTCAAGACCATCCTTCAGCCGGTCGTAGCAGAGTGTGCACTTGTGCGCCTTGCCGTCGCCCGTACTCGCCGTCATGTTCACTTCGATCACGCCGTACGGACATGCCGGGACGCAGTAGTTGCAGCCGTTACACACATCCTGCTGCACGACGACGGTATCGAACTCGGTGCGGATGATAGCGCCGGTGGGACAGGCCTCCAGACAGCCCGCGTGCTGGCAGTGTTTGCACACGTCGCTCATCATGAGCCAGTTGGTCTGACCGCCCGCACCACCCGCACCGGGAAGCTCGGCAAAGGAGACATGCCGCCAGGTGGTGCTACTCAGGTGGTGCGTATTGTCGTAGCTAGATCCCATCCACACCAGATCGTCCATAGGCAGTTGATTCCACTGCTTGCACGCCACCTCGCAGGCCTTGCAGCCAATGCAGACTGACGTGTCGGTGAAGAAGCCTTTGGAGGTGTGAGGGACGTCTTCAGTGATTGTCATAGCCAGTCCTCATTCCGCCCGTACCCCCTCATAGCTCACTGCTCTCATATCTCAACCGCCCTTTACGGACGTTGCAGGTAAACGCTTTTGCCTCTTCGATGCTGACGTTGGGATCACCCACCAGCGAGACCAGGTCGTTGGCGGCGTCTCCTTTGACGATACCGGCATAGCCCCAGTGATAGGGCAGGCCCACCGTCTCAACGGCCTTGCCGTTCAAGCGAGTGGGCTGCATGCGCTCGGTGACCAGAGCACGCGCTTCGATCTCGCTGCGGGGCGTGCTGATCACGACCCAGTCGCCGTTGTTGGCGCCAATGCGGTTGGCCAGCCGCGGGCTGATCTCCGCGAAGAAGGTAGGCTGTAGCTCGGCCAACCATGGCACCCAGCGACTCATCCCTCCAGCGGTGTGGTGCTCGGTCAGTCGGTAGGTGGTCACGGCGTACGGAAAACTGGGGTCGCCGTGTTTGGCCAGGCGGTTCTGGCGGCGGGGCCAGTAGCGTGCCAGCGGGTTGGCCTGCCGGCCATAGAGCGCGTTGGCCGCCGGGGATTCCATCGCCTCGTAGTGCGTGGGCAGTGGCCCGTCACGCAGCCCCGCGGGCACGAAGAGCCAGCCTTTGCCGTCGCCCATCATGATAAACGGATCGGTACCCGACAGCGCGTCCATCCCCTTGCCGTCGGGCTTGGCCGGGGTGTCCGGGGCTTTGCTCACCGGGAAGTCGGGCACGTCCAGTCCGGTCCACTTGTGATCCGATTCGTCCCACCAGATCAGTTTTTTGCGCTCCGACCACGGTTTGCCCTCCGGATCGGCCGAAGCGCGGTTGTAGAGAATGCGGCGGTTAGCGGGCCAGGCAAAGCCCCAGCCAGGTGAGTAACTGTCGTCGCTGACCCGGCTGCGCGCCAGATTCTTTCCTTCCTCCGGGTAGACCCCGGAGTAGATCCAACATCCGCAGGCGGTTGATCCATCATCCTTGCAGGCGTCAAAGCCTTTGAGCTGGACGCGATCTGCCACGGTGTAGCCGTTAATCTCCTTGAGGATCGACGTTACCACCGGCTCGTCCTTTGGTCCCTCGACCGGATACTGCCAGTCCAGCGCCTGCAACTGACGTGCCTGAGGAGTGACTTCCGCTGCGTAGAGATCGCTCAGGCGGCGATGAAGATGATGCAGGAACCACGGTTCAGTGGTGGCGTCTCCTGGCGGCTCGACCGTCCGGTCGTGCCACTGCAGCAGACGCTGCGTGTTGGTAAAGGTGCCGTCCTTCTCGGCCACGATGGCGGCCGGCATGAGGAACACCTCAGTCTTGATGCCGGACGGTGTCAGCTTTCCGCTCTTCACCTCGGGCGAGTCTCGCCAGAAGGTCGCGGTTTCGATCTCGAACAGATCCCGCACCACCAGCCAATCCAGGCCGGCCAGAGCCTCACGCATGTAGCCGGTATTCATGCCGCCGACCGCCGGGTTCTGGCCCATGACGAACATGCCGCGCACCAAGCCCTCTTTGGCGCTCAGGAACATGGGGAAGGTCGAGTAATCGCTGCTGATCTTGGGAAGCAGATCGTAGCAGTAGCCGTTCTCCGCCGTGGCCCTGTCACCGTAGTACGCCTTGAGAAGCGAGATGATGTACTTCGGCAGGTTGTTCCAGTACCCGGTCTTGGGGGTCTCCGTCTCGATGTACTGCTCCAGGGTCTGGTGCTCGTCAAAGGTATTGGGCTGCGAGAGATAGCCGGGCAGGATGTCGAACAGCGTGGGGATATCGGTCGAGCCCTGGATGCTGGCATGGCCGCGCAGCGCCAGAATGCCGCCGCCCGGCCGCCCGATGTTGCCCATCAGGAGCTGCAGCAGGGCGCAGGCGCCGATGATCTGGGGTCCCTTGGTGTGCTGTGTCCAGCCCACGGCATAGCACCAGGCGGTGGTGCGCTCGCGCCCCGAGTTTTCCGAGATAGCTTCCGCCACCTCCAGGAACTGCTCCCGAGACACGCCGCATATCTCCTCCACCTTTTCCGGGGTGTAGCGGGCGAAATGGCGCTTCACGATCTGGAACACGCAGTTTGGATCGGTCATGGTGGGATCGGACGGCGGAGGCCACTGTCCCTCCATATTGCCCACGCGCTGGGTGTAGGACATGCTGCTGAACTGCTGGTGCATGGGCGGGGAGGGCGCGGTAGGCTGTCCCTGGTACTGCCAGGAGTCGTGATCGTACCGGTTGCGGTCCCGGTTGAAGCCGGAGAACAGGCCGTCCAGGTCCTCGGTGTCCTGGAACTCAGCATTGATCAAGGTCGCCGCGTTGGTATAGGCGGCGACATACTCCTTGAAGTACCTCTCATGCTGGATGACGTAATTGATCAGTCCTCCCAGAAAAGCAATGTCAGAGCCGGGCCGGATCCGGACATAGGAGTCTGCCAGCGCCGACGTTCGGGAGAAACGTGGATCGATATGGATCACCTTTGCCCCGCGCTCCCGTGCCTTCATCACAAAGCGGAAGCAGATCGGATGGTTCTCCGCCATGTTGGAGCCCATGATGATCACGCAGTCGCTGTTTGCGAGGTCGTTCTCCGCGGTGGTCGCGCCGCCGCGGCCAAGCCTGGTGCCCAGACCGGGCACCGTCGAGCTATGTCATATACGAGCCTGGTTCTCGATGTACACCATCCCCAGGCCGGCGCCGAACAGCTTCTTGATGAGGTAGTTCTCTTCGTTGTCGAGCGTCGCGCCACCCAGGTGGGCGATGGCGGTGGTACGATTCACCGTCTTTCCATCCGGGGTCTGGTGGACGTATGTTTCGTCGCGCGTCTGCTTCACCAACTGCGCGATACGGTCCATCGCCCAGTCGAGCGGTACGTTCTCCCAATGATCGGAGCCGGAAGCGCGGTACTTGACCGTCTGCAAGCGGCGCGGGTTGACCACCAGTCCGTAGGTAGCCGAGCCTTTGGGGCAGAGCGTGCCGCCGTTGATAAAGCTCTCGTAATTTCCTTCGATACTCAAGACTGTTCCATCGCGGTGATAGACCAGCTGCGAGCATCCGACAGCACAGTAGGGACAGACACTCACGCCGACCTC
>DASVZE010000180.1:0-10541 GCA_036391775.1 Chloroflexota bacterium
TGTGGTGTCTTGGCGCGCAGCGTGGCTCGCATCTTAAAGTAGTGGTTCTGATCTTCAGCCAGAACCCAAAACGAGTCCTGCCGCCCAACCGGGTAATTCGGCATGGTGCTACGGATAACATGGGCGAACCGGCGGGGAGGGTGAAGCTTTAGCTGCTCCGTGAGGGTATAGAGATTACGCACGGGAACAGGCTGCACGATGAGGCGGGCCAGCGCTGCTCCCGACTTGGGAATGTGACTCTGGGACGAGGCGTGGTGAGGGGCCCGTAGGGTTGCCGCTCCCGCTGTAGCACACCCGGCCACCAGCAACAACGGGAGAAGCAGGCTGAGGTGGTTGAGCCGCTTCATGGAAAGCTAGTCGGCCAGTGCTCGGGCGCGAGGGTGCGCCTGGTCATAGACCTGGCGAAGTCGCTCTCTCGACACATGGGTGTAGATCTGTGTAGTCGAGATATTGGAGTGTCCCAGAAATTCCTGGACCGCCCGCAGGTTGTCGGTCTTGTCCAGCATGTGGGTGGCAAAGCTGTGCCGAAGAGTGTGAGGGCTGATCTTCTCGATGCCTGCCCGCTTGGCGTAGGCTTTGAGTATCAGCCAGAAGCCCTGCCGCGTCAGCCGCTCGCCGTGGTGATTGAGAAAGAGCGCAAGCTCGGAGCCGCGGCGGACCAGTGATGGCCGTCCATCCTGCAGATACTGGTGCAGCGCGTCGTGCGCCTTGGTATCGAAAAAGATCTGCCGTTCCTTGTTTCCCTTACCGATGCACCGCACGGTGTACGAGGACATATCCACGTGCTCGAGATCGAGAGAGATCATCTCGGTCACGCGCATGCCGGTCGCCCACAGCATACGCAGCATAGCGCGATCGCGCACGCCCGCTGCGTTGTCGGCCGACGGCATGGCGAGCAGAAACTCGACATCGTCCTCGGGGATGGAGTGCGGTAAGTACTTGCCGATGCGCGGCGACTCCAGGTGCTCGGTCAGATCGGAGTGGACAATGCCCTCCGCCTGCAAGAAATGCAGGAAGGAGCGGATCGCGGCGATCTTCCTCGCCACGGTCGTATCGGCATAGCGGCGCTCATATAAGAAGGAGCGATAGCGCCGCAAGGTGTCTCGATCGAGATCCAAACCGTCCTGTCCCACATTCTGCAAGAATCCGGCGAACTGCGTCAGATCGTTGCGATAGGCACCGGCCGTGTTGGCGGAGAACCCGCGTTCGGCGGCAACGTACTGCAAGAAGTTATCGATTTGCTCTTGAATGGTATCTACTGTCACGTTTATCACCTCATTGCTCCTGGGTAGACACGTAGGGCCTCAACCAGGATTGACATCGCGCGTTCAAGTGCCCTCTCCTCCAGCACAAAGGCGAGTCGCACTTCCTGTTTTCCCATCCCTTCCGTCAGGTAGAAGCCGCTGCCGGGCGCCACCATAACGGTCTCGCCATTCAGGCGAAAGTCCGTCAGAAGCCAGCGCGCAAAGTCATCGCAATCGTCGATCGGCAGAACTGCCTGGATATAGAACGCGCCTTCCGGCCGGCGCGCAACGACACCGGGTACCCGCTGCAGTGCTCCATACACCGCGTCACGCCGGCCTCGATAAATCTCGGCCAGCTCGTCCGTGTACGGACGAGACTGTTCGAGCAGTGGTATAACCGCTCGCTGCTCCACTGTACTCACCGCCAGCCGAGCCTGAGCAAATCGCAGAATGCCACTCATCGCCTCGGGATGATGGCTGGCCACGCATCCAATTCGCGCGCCGGTCGCGCTGAAGCGCTTTGACACGCTATCGACCACGATCGTTCGATCGGCGGTCGCCTCTACCTTGAGCATACTCATGTCGCGCGGCCCTTCAAAGACGATCTCGCGATACGTCTCGTCGGCGATCAAGAACAGCCCATGCTCGAGTGCGATGTCGCTCAGGATGTGAAGCTCATCGTAGCTGTACACCGTACCGGTGGGGTTTCCCGGGGTGGTGAAGAGGAGCGCTCGGGTGCGAGGCGTGATTGCCGCCTCGATCTCCGCGCGTGAGGGAAGGTGGTAGCCGTCTTCCGGCCTCGCCGTCACGGCCCGGACGGTGACCGCGGCCATACAGGCAAAGCCAAAGTAATTCGCATAGGTCGGCTCGAAGACCACCACCTCGTCGCCCGGGTCGCAGACGGCCATCATGGCAAAGACGATCGCTTCACTGCCGCCGCACGTCACCAGGAGCTCGTTGCGCTCTAGCTCGACTCCGAGATTCCGGTAGTAGGTGCGCCAGGCGTCGATCGTCTCCGCGATCCCCTGCGAGGGCGCATAGGGAAGCAGGTTACTCTGGTAACGCCGGATACCTTCAAGAATGGCGGTTGGGAGCGGCAGGTCAGGCTGGCCGATGTTGAGATGGTAGATGTGCGTTCCCTGCGCCACGGCTCGCTCGGCGAATGGTGTGAGCTTGCGCATCGGGGACGGCAGGGCGTTCTGTGCACGTGTTGACGCTCGGACGTCGTGGCCCGTGACCATGAACCTCTCTTCTACTGCCAGGTTTACCGTACTGAGCCTGGCCGGAAGTGCCTTATGGGAGGTAGATGGTCACAAGTACGGGCCAGGGTCAAGCGTTATGTTCAGCGTGACTGGAGCCATTCTAACGGTGTTGCGTGTGAATGTGCCAACTTCGGGAGCGATTCTCTTCCCCGCAGCAGGTCCTCGGAATTCTCAGGCACTCGGACCCTACCCCTGCCCCATACCCGTCGCTGTCCTATTAGACAGCTCCACGCAGAGATTTGTCCCAATCCTTGAACCACTGAGTACATTCCTCCGCCGAAAGCGGGTGGCTGACAACGTATCCTTGAGCGACGTCGCAACCCATGCTCAAGAGCATGTCCATTGTCTCGCCGTCCTCGACTCCCTCTGCCACTGTTTGCAGATGCAGGTTGCGGCCGAGGTCAATGATGGTTCGCACGATGAACGCGTCATCGTGGCTCTCTCCCATGTCCTTTACGAAGGATCGATCGATCTTGATCTGACTTACAGGCAGCCGTCTGAGTTGCCCGAGCGAAGAATAGCCGGTACCAAAATCGTCGATTGATACCTGCAATCCCAGGTCATGGAGGTGGGTCAGTGTTGTCATGGCGCATACCGGGTCGGTCATCACTGCGCTCTCTGTAATCTCGAGCTCCAGGGCAGATGCAGGCACGCCATGCGTTCGCAACAGATCGGCGACGAGTTCTGCCAGATGTGGATCTCGCAAGCTATGCGCTGATAGATTGACGGCAACCTCGATCTCCAAACCCTGGTCTCGCCAGATCCGGCACTGGTGTAACGCTTGATTGAGCACGCGAAAGGTCAGCATCTCGATCAGTCCGGTTCGCTCGGCGAGCGGAATGAACTGATCGGGAGGCACCATGCCGTGCCTCGGATGGCTCCAGCGAGCCAGTGCCTCCACGCCGCACGGCCTTCCGCTACGGAGATGTCGCTTGGGCTGGAAGTGGAGATAGATTTGAGACGTCTCCACGGCCTCGTGTAACTCACTTGCCAGCTGCACGCGGTCCCTGCTGTTCTCGTCGTGGTCAAGTGAATAGACGACATATGAGGCATTGGAGTGCTTGGCCGCATACATGGCCACATCTGCTGCACGGAGCAATCCGTCAGCTGTCGTCTCATGGTCCGGAAAGAGGGCGATGCCAATGCTTGTATCTATGTGAAAACGGAGTTCTTTGACGACAAACGGATTCTTCAATGCCTTTCGGACTTTCCGAACGACTTCGATCGCGCCAGTCTCGTCCGCATTGGGGAGGAGCAGGACGAACTCGTCCCCGCCCAACCGCGCGACGGTGTCAGACTCTCGCACCATGGGCCTCAGGCGCTCGGCGAACTGTTGCAAGAGCTTGTCGCCGCAGCGATGCCCGAACGTGTCGTTGATTTCCTTGAAGCGATTCAGATCAAGAAGGATCAGGGCCAATAAGGAGTTCTGGCGGCGAGCCGTGCGGATTCCATGTTGGAGCCGATCGAGCAGAAGAGCTCGATTCGGCAAATTGGTCAGGCTGTCGTGGTGTGCCTGATGCGCCAGTTCGCGCTCGAAGCGGGTCCGCTCCGTCACATCATGTATGACCGAGTACAGGAGCGTG
Source organism: Chloroflexota bacterium (assembly GCA_036391775.1). Classification (GTDB taxonomy): domain Bacteria; phylum Chloroflexota; class UBA5177; order UBA5177; family UBA5177; genus DASVZE01. The sequence continues at coordinate 4,090 of DASVZE010000180.1, forward strand.
GTTCCGTTGACATCCACCGGACTAGAGTGGACCTCAACGTCCCGAATCTCGCCGGAGGCAAGACGGTGGCGAAAAACAAAGTATGTCTTCTCCTCTGCCTCAGCGCGATCCATCTCTCTTTGTATACGGTCTGCAGGTAAGACGTTCATTTCTGTAATGCGTCTTGCTTGCATGTCGTCTCGCGTGTATCCGTAGAATCGACTCGCCGCTGGGTTGGCATCGACAATGCGACCAGATTGTGGGTCGATCAACAGCTTGATTGCCGGATTGCGCTCAAACATTTGGCGATAGCGAGCCTCGCTCTCTAGCAGCGCCTCCTCCGCCCGCTCTCGCTCCGTCATATCCTCCACCATGGCAACATCGAAACTTGGCGCACCTGTCTCGTCCCGAAGGACAACCACTCGAAGTCGAACGTGGACGATATGCCCGTCCTTGCGGATATAGCGCTTCTTCATCTCGTATCCCGTGCGCCGACCGGCCATGGCCTCGTGATAAAGCGCTAGGTCCGCTTCCACATCGTCAGGGTGCGTGATGTCCGTGAATCTGAGTTGCCGTAACTCATCCTCGCTGTATCCCACCATCCTTTGATATGTCTCGTTTGCTACAAGGAAATAGCCGGCCAAATTGGAGAGCGAGATCCCGATAGGCGCTCCATTAAAGACGGTGCGGTACGCGTACAGGAGGTCAGCGGGTGCGATCGTGCCATCGCGCTGGTGCGCCGAAGTCGCCGCGTTTGCATCGTCGACCTGATGCTCGCGTCCATCCCGCACTCGTCGCGATGCTGCTCCATTACTGCCGTTCGAGGGAATCTTGCTCGAGACGAACAGACCGATACCTGGTTTGCGGACGAGCAATCCTTCCTCTTCGAGGTAAGCAAGAGCCCGACGCAGGGTTGCTGGAGCGACAACAAGTCGAGCGGCGAGAGCCGTTTGCGAGGGAAGTCTCTCTGCTGGCGAGAACTTCCCGCAAAGGACCTCTGAGCGTAGCGATTCGTAGGCATGGTTAGATGCCGGTCCCAGACGGTAACGCACCGCGAATCTCCCCCGAAAGTAGTGTTCACCGATAACCGCTGTCAGCGTATCAGGCTATCCCCGACCCTGCCAGTGTCAAACCGTCCATTTGAGGGACGAATGCGTGGTTGCAACCGAACCGCAACTTATAGACCCGCTTTCAGAGACAGAAGTGGCATGGACTGTGCACGGATCATGGCCGGCTGCACCAGAGCAGTCAGCTTGGATCAGGACCGATTCAGATCGGGCCATTTAGGATCAATGGCTATGTCGAGAGTGCCGAGCAGCCATCGTACGTTTTTACAGCGACTCCTCCGTCCAGGCAGGGTCTAAGAGGGCGTTTGGGAAGTCAGAGACACCACAAGGATTATCTCGCAATTCGATCATGTCCCTGTCTGTTGACATTGTTTGGTTCTGGGCGTAAGGTGCAGGCACGAGGGCTCACAGTATCACTACCTGCGGAAGCTGCGGCCGGCACGTCGACGGGGACTATCCCTTCTGTCCCTATTGTGGTGCGCCCATGGTCGTGGCTCCCCCGGCCCGCGAGCAGCGGAAGCGGGTCACGATCCTCTTCTGTGATGTGACCGGCTCGACCGCGCTCGGCGAGTCAACCGATCCGGAAGCGCTGCGTGCGCTCCTTGCCCGCTACTTCGAGCGAATGAAGGGGATCATCGAGTCACACGGCGGCACGGTGGAGAAGTTCATCGGGGACGCGGTGATGGCGGTCTTCGGTGTCCCGGTGCTCCATGAGGACGATGCCCTGCGGGCGGTACGGGCGGCAACTGAGATGCAAGCCGCGGTCTCGGAGCTGGGACTCCAGACACGGATCGGGGTCACGAGCGGGGAAGTGGTGACGGGAACTGCCGAGCGGTTAGCTACCGGCGATGCGGTCAATGTGGCGGCCAGGTTGGAACAGGCGGCGGCTCCTGGTGAGGTGCTGCTGGGTGAGACAACCGTGCAACTGGTTCGGGAGGCAATCGAGAGCGAGGCGGTGCCGGCGCTCCAGCTCAAGGGGAAGAGCGAGCCGGTCCCCGCATATCGCCTGCTTGGACTCACGGTCCTGGAAGAGCGCACATTCACACTGAGGATGATCGGGCGGGAACGAGAGCTGCGGCGACTGCAGGACGCCTATGGCCAGATGGAACATGACCAGTCCTGCCAGCTCTTCACCATCCTGGGCGCAGCGGGAGTGGGCAAGTCACGGCTGGTGGGGGAGTTCCTGGGTGGCTTGGAGGACGCCCGGATCGTCCGAGGCCGGTGTCTCTCCTACGGAGAGGGGAGCACCTACTGGCCGGTGGTTGAAGTCCTCAAGCAGGTCGATACCATGCCGGTGGATACCTATGCAGAAGCGGCCCTCCGGTCCTTGCTAGGAGAGTCGCTACAACTGGCAGCATCGGAGGAGATCGCCTGGGGCTTTCGAACGCTCCTGGAGGAGCAGGCCCGGGCGCAGCCACTGGTGGTGGTGTTTGATGATCTGCAGTGGGGAGAAGAGACCTTCCTGGATCTTGTCGAGCACATCGCCGACCTGTCCCGTGACGCGCCCATTCTCCTGCTCTGCATGGCGCGACCCGACCTGCTGGAGCGACGGCCGGGTTGGGGCGGCGGGAAGTGGAATGCCACCTCTGTGCTCCTCGAGCCGCTCGACGCCGCAGAGACGGACCAGCTCCTCGATGCCCTCATCCAGGGGGTGCCCGGCGTGGAGGACGAGTTGCGGGAGCGTATAGGGGCGGCGGCGGAGGGCAACCCCCTCTTTGTGGAGGAGATGCTGGCGCTGCTCCGCGTATCGGGAGACACCAAGGTCACCGTGCCTCCAACCATTCAGGCTCTGCTGGCGGCCCGGCTCGATCAGCTCGATCCCGCGGAGCGGAGCGTCCTGGAATGTGGATCAGTCGAGGGACGGGTCTTCCATCGGAGCGCGGTAGAGTTGCTCGCTCCGGACGCTGACAAGCTCCAGGGAAAGCTCATGGGACTGGTCCGCAAGGATTTGGTGCGGCCCGCACGAGCACAGGTGTCGGGCGATGAGGCCTACCGCTTCCGGCATCTGCTGATCCGGGATGCGGCCTATGACGCCCTGCCCAAAGCGGTGCGATCGGAATTGCACCAGCGGTTTGTCGGCTGGCTGGAAGAGCGGGGAGCAGATCTCACTGAGCTGGACGAGATCGTGGGCTATCACCTGGAGCAGGCAGCCAGACACAAGCATGAGCTGGGGCAGGCGGATGTGGAGCTGGCAGAGCGGGCAGGTGAACGGCTGGGGGCTGCCGGAAGGCGGGCGCTATGGCGAGGGGACACCCGGGCTGCCAGAGGGCTGCTAGGGCGAGCGCTCATCCTCGTCAGGCCCTTCCGGCTGGACGTCGATCTGGAGCTGGACTACGTAGGCGCACAGCCCGACCTACGGGAAACTCTGACCATGGCCGAGGCGGTGGCCGACCAGGCGCGAGTCGCGCACGACAGGCGCGGCGAAATGGTTGCCAGGTGCACGACCGCCTACTATCGCCTAATGTCGACGACTGCTGGATCGGTCGACGAAATAGAGGCACTCGCGCGTCAGGCGCTCCCGCTGCTCGAAGACACCGAGGATCATGCCGGTCTCGTGCGCATTTGGAGCGCGCTCAGCCTCGTCGCTTCCAGCCACGGACGGCTTGAGGAGACGACGCGTGCGTGTGAGCGGCAGATGGACTCTATGCGGCAAATCGATCAACCTGGCACGACTTACCTGGCAGTTGCGCTCCGCGAGGGTCCGCGGCCGGCGGATACTGCCCTGCAAACGCTGGACGCACTCCTGCCCTCAGAACGCTCCGAGTCGACGGTCGTTGCGCGTGCCGAGCTGCTCGCCATGCTCGGCCGCTTCGAGGAGGCATGGGCAACCGCGCGTGAGGCGAGCCGGCGGAGGCGTGAGGTCACCGGCGAAGACGGGGGCGATGTCATGAGCGCGTTGGCGCGCGTTGCAGCGCTGGCAGGTGATTACGAGTCAGCCGCCCGGTATGGGCGCATGCTTTGTAATTGGCTCGAGGAGCGCGGCCGCCTGGCAGAGCTTTCCACTCACGCTCCGGAGTTGGGCCGCTATCTTTGTGTGCTCGGGCGCTATGAGGAGGCTGAGGCGTTGGCGCAGCGTGGCCGAGAGCTGGGCGACGAACAGGCATTCTGGACGCAGGCGCTCTGGCGGCAGGCACAAGCGCTGGTGTGTGCTCATCGTGGACAGCATGACGCGGCGGAGTCACTGGTACGGGAGGCGGTCGTCATTGCAGAGCGTACGGACGCGCTCAATATGCAGGGTGGTGCCGTCTGGGATCTGTCTGAGGTGCTCCACACTGCGGGTCGCCGACAGGAAGCAGTGACCGCCCTGGAAGAGGCGCTGGAGCGCTACGAACGCAAGCGGAACCTGGCCATGGTTGCGCAGGTCAAGCAGCGGTTGGGAGAGCGTGCGGTCCCCGGCCGGTTGGTCTAGCGCCTCGTCTCGGGTCTCCGGCTGAAGGGCAGAAATCTCGATCCGTTCCGCGAAGGTAAACCGACCTTCGCAACGTTCAAGCAGTGGCTGAGACGATGTGATAGCGAGTGGCAGTTGCTGGACTGGGGGCCACCCGACGGAGCAAGGAGCCGATGGAGGCAAGGTAGACCTGCGCCTCACTGTAGAGGTCCTCGACCTCGTAGTCCTTGGCCAGCCGCCGCGCCCTGCCTACTATCGCGAACGTCCGCTCGACGACCCAGCGGCGAGGTGCGACCACGAAGGTTCGTTGTCCTGGCTGCTTGCTCACGATCTCGATGGTGATGCCCTGCTCCTCCCACCACTCGACCAGTTCCCCGGTATAGCCACTGTCTGCCCAGACGTGTCGAAGACGTCGGCTCTTCGCTCTGGCTGCTTCGAGCACCCAGTCGGCGCCATCCCGGTCCGCGATGTTCGCTGGATGCACGATGACCACGACCAGGTTGCCTTCGGTATCAACCAGGATATGCCGCTTGCGGCCGGTGACCTTTTTTCCCCCATCGAAGCCGCGCTCTCCACCGGCTTCGGTCGTCTTCACGGTCTGACTGTCGATGGTCCCGGCACTCGGTTCAGGATTCCGCCCTACATTCTGGCGCGCTTGCTCCCGGAGAGCATCATTGATCCGGATGAAGGTGCCATCGAGCGTCCAGGCGTCGAAGTAGTAGCGGACGGTATTCCAGTTGGGGAAGTCGGTGGGGAGCATGCGCCACTGGCAGCCGGTGCGGGTCAAGTACAGGAGGGCGTTGACCACCTCCCGCAGATCGACCTGGGTGGGACGGCCCATCTGCCGATCCCGCTCCACCAGCGGCCAAATCAACGCCCATTGCTCATCGGTCAAATTGGTCGCGTAGCGCCGTGTCGTCGTGGCTGCCAAGGTCGCTCTTCCCCTTCCAGGCCTCTCGTTTTCTCCCTTCTATCATCAAGTGTCAGACTTTCCAAACGCCCACTAACAGTTGACGGAGATGCAAAAAAGACGAGGGGATCGTCACCACGGTCGCCAACTGGGTGGCTGTCCATACGCGCGACCGCCGCCGGAGTAACGATGGCCATGTCACGGCTGCCCGGATTCTGGCGCACCACGAAACGGATTGCAGGGTCTATACCAATGCCTTACACATGAGGTAGACAAGATATACAGCCCGACATCTCAGCAAGAAGGACAGCTCACGTGCTTGACGCGCTGAACCAGGCCGGCTCAGATGCATACGGCAACCGGACCATCAGCAGCAGTTAGATTGGGTGCTAAGAACCGAACAGGAAGAGCCCACAAACGACACCGGTCTTAACCCGCATTTATCCAGCGGGCACGAGGCTCGCGATTGACGGGCCGCAGGTCCTACTAATCGTAGGTCTGGGAGCCCTTGTACTCCGCCCTCGTCAGATTTAGCATGCAGAGACACCGGATCTACTCACAGGAAAAGAAGCGGTCATCCGCGCCAATGACGATCACAGAAAAGCAATATCTGGACGAGCGCCTCGGTCTAGGCTTTCAGGCCAACCCCGCTGCTCTGCTTATATCAGCCCTTGCCGATGGCCGCTTCCTCAGTGTGAATAGGAGCTACGAAGCGCTTCTTGGCTGGAGTAAAGAGGATCTTATCGGCCACATTCCCCTTGAGTTCGGCGTCTATCCAAACGCTGAGGCACGGGATGAGATCGTTCGCCAGCTGCGCAAAACGGGGTCGGTCCGGGACTTTGAGACACAGATGCGCACCAAGTCGGGCGAGGTACTCGATATTCTCGCCTCAATGGAGCTCATCGAGCTCGCTGGAGAGCCATGCATCTTGTCTGTGGTCATCGATCTGACCACGCACCGCCGGGTGCAGAGTGCCCTTCGACAGCGAGAGCACGAGCTCGCATTCCTGGCCGAGGCGAGCTCGGTGCTAGCCTCCTCACTGGATTACGAGCAGACGCTGCGGAGTGTGGCCGAACTTGCCGTTCCCCACATCGCCGACTGGTGCGCC
>DASVZE010000181.1:0-2651 GCA_036391775.1 Chloroflexota bacterium
GTACTTGGCGAGCAATACAGCCATCAAATCGGCCGCGGACATAGACGAGGTTGGATGTCCGGATCCAGCCGCGGTGCTGCTGCGAATCGAATCAACACGGAGCTGCTGCGCGAGCTCGTGCCATTGCTCGACGGTGGTTGCGGGTTGTGCGGTCTGCGTTGCCATGCAAACGCCTCCTCAGGAATAAGAGCGGGTCCCGTCTATACGTATCTTCAGCGTAGAGCGCAATACCTCTTCGCGTGCAAATAACGTGCCCATCTCTCTCTGAATCGTGTAAGACTGACTCCCAACAGGAGTTCTCATCTCTGTTGCCTTGATACGGGAGAATAATGGAGACGCGAATATCGAGGCCCACTATTTGCTGTAGTAGTTGCTAGACGGAGTCCTTCGACAAGGAGGAGATCGAATGAATTCAAGTGGCCAGCTCGACGTGGTGGATCTACTACGCGAGCAGCAAGTAACGGCAGACGACGCGCTGGCATCGATCGAGGACCAGCTCAACGTCCAGATCGACGCCAACCCAGACGACAAGCTCCTGATGGAAATGCTGGACATTGTGAGTGACGCCCGTGAATCGCTCATGGAGCTGCGGGATCTATTCGACACCGTGGAGCGCCGGGATCAGGAGAATGAAGGGCTAACAGCACCTCCTGGTACCCCGGTAGAAGAAGTAGAAACCATTCCCTTCGGCGCGGAGCAAGGGTAGCGTCTCGGCAGACTTCACCGGTCCTGGCTGGGTCTCATCACGCCGGAACGTAGAATCGTCCTGTACGTTCTTCCAGCCGAGGAGAAACTGTGACCATCACGCATCTGCAGCTGGTTTCCATACCTGTCAGCGATCAGGATCGTGCAAAGCAGTTTTATGTCAATACGCTTGGGTTTGAGCTACGGGCGGATAATCCGATGGGACCTAACCAGCGCTGGGTTGAAGTAGGTCCCAGGGGGGCAATCACCGGCGCTACTCTGGTCACCTGGTTCCCGACCATGCTTCCCGGCTCGGTCAAAGGATTGGTGCTCGAGTGCGACGACATCGAGTCCACCTACAGCGATTTACAGGAGCGTGGGGTGCGCTTCCAGGGACCGATCGAGCGCCAGTTCTGGGGCACCTTCGCCACCTTTGATGACCTCGACGGCAACGGCTGGGTCCTGATGGAACGATCCAGGGAGAGCTAAACCCGTTAAACCAGGAAGCTCAGATGCAGGAGATGGCACTGGGGACTGCCGGCTACTTCGACTCTCGAAGCGCAGCGGAACGCTATGCCCAGGGACGGCCCTACTTCCATCCACAGGTTGTCCGGCTCATTGGGCAGCATTTGTCACTGGCAGCACTTGTACCGCGAGCCCTGGACGTGGCGTGCGGCACGGGGCTTTCGACCGTCGCCCTGAAACCGGTGGCGCGGGAGATCGTGGGCGCGGACGTCTCAGAGGAGATGATCCGTCTGGCTCCAGCCGACGCGCAGATCAGGTACGTGGTCGCTCCTGGCGAAGATCTGCCCTTCCCGGATGCTCACTTTGACCTACTGACGGTCTGCGCTGCTTTCCACTGGCTGGATGCCTCGGCTTTTCTTGGGGAGGCACGGCGTGTGTTGCGTGTCGGGGGACACATGGTGATTTATGAACACGCGTTTGCCGGCAAGATGGAGGAGAACCTGGCGTTCCATTCGTGGCTGAAGCACGTGTACCTGAAGACTTACCCCACGCCGCCTCGACCGCGACGTCCCATGCCACAGACCATTGAGGAAGGAGGGTTTCGCTCGTTGGGTGAGGACCACTCCGAGTCCACCTTCACCTTCTCCCTGGATCGGCTGGTCGACTACCTGGTTTCACAGAGCAACGTCATTGCCATGGTTGAAGGTGGTGGCCAGCCCATCGAGCAGGTGCGTGCCTGGCTCATCGAACACATCCACCCTCTCTTCCAGGGCGGCGAAGAGAGAAGCTTTATCTTTGGCGGGCCCATCTGGTACTTCGTCAGGCCGTAAGGGGAGTATCGGTTTCCAGCGGGAGGCCGGATGCGAGTCCCCATTCGATGAGTGACCCATCGCACACCCGTACCACCGAGCCGGCGTACATCTCATGTAGCAGCGCAAATAGGCTGGCTCGGACCCCAACCTCACAGAAAGCGACGATGTTGTCGGGCCGGCGCGCGGCGGCTGGGAGCAGTGTGAGATAGGTCTCTCGGTCGATGAACCGGCCGCCTGCATCGAAGAGACTGCTGAACGACACGAGCACTGCACCGGGGAGGTGGCCTCGTCGAGGTAGGTATGGTTGAACCTCTCCAGCGAACTCGGCCACCGATCTGGTATCGACCAGCTGTGGCCGTGCAGGCGACATCCACTCGTCCGCTAGCTGTGTCACCGAACAACGACGATGTGCCTGGAACGACACACGGAAATCTCCCGAACCCAGGGTGGTTGGTTCTTTCTCCACATCACCTCCCAGTTCCAGCCATGCGTTCCACCCGCCGTCGAGCAGCATCACCGACGGCGCACCAAGATAGAGCAACATCCAGGCGATCCTGCCCTCTCTGCCTCGACTCCCGGGACCGTCTGCATAGACGACGATGGCATCGTCTCGCCTGAGACCGCAATCTCTCAGCCGCTCCGCATACCACTCAGCAGGAGCTCGCTTCAGTCCACCCCAGTAGCCCTTTT
>DASVZE010000182.1:0-1622 GCA_036391775.1 Chloroflexota bacterium
GGGCGTTCCATGACATACGCAGAATTGACCCAGGTATGGGAACGTCATTGGGACTTCCTCGAGAAAAGCTCATATGCCGCCCAGGCCCCTATCTTTATCGGTGAATTTGGTACATGTGGGACAAGGAAGTGCGTACAGGACTCAACGTCCGGTTCACAAGGTCTCTGGTTCCAGTTCTTTATGAAATACCTGACACAGCATCCCGAGATCGGATGGTCATTCTGGGCGCTTAATGGGACTAACACCGAGGGCCACGACCAGCCAAACTACGTCCTTGCCTCGGATTGGAAGACCCCTCGCAACCGTCTGCTGATCGAAACGCTTCGCGATGTCGAAGTGGCTCCTCCCCCCGTGTAGACGTTGTCCTTTCTAGGCGCCTGGAGCACCGACCGCGCGGAGTAGTTTACAGCTAGATACGCGCCCGCCAGTGTCCACCTCGATGGCGACAACATCGAGACGGTACTCTTCCTCAAGTCCGTGGTCCTGTAGATAGTGATCGATTGCGGCCTCAAGATGCGAGAAACGGCGTGGCGTGAGGGATGCTTCTGGCGCTCCGTACCGAGCGCCCCTCCGACATTTCACCTCGACAAAGACCAGGCATTCGTTGTCGCGAGCCACGATGTCGATCTCACCAACTCGATATCGAACGTTGCGATCGACGATCTGATAACCTTGGCGCGTCAGGAAACCAACAGCCCAGGACTCGCCGAACCGGCCGAGATCTCGGCTCACAACAGGGTGAGCAGGAGCGGCCGGAAGCTCATGCGGTGAATGGGGGACGGTCCCAGGAGCTCGAGCGCCTCACGATGTGATGGCGTTCCGTACCCCTTATGCGCGGCGAATCCGTAGCCCGGGTAACGACGTTCGCACGTGACCATCCAACGATCCCGCACCACTTTGGCGACGATAGAAGCCGCGGCTACCGATAGCGATAGACTGTCTGCCCTGGGGTAGCTCCATTGCGGGAGAGCAAGCGTCTGAAGCCTCACATGGTCGATAAGGAGCGCATCCGGTACACAGTGGAGACGGGAAACGGCACGCGTCATGGCTGCCCGGTTGGCGGCGCCAATACCACCAAGATCGATCTGACGGCGGGTGCACCATCCCACGCCAATGGCATGGGCTTCACGAGCGATAAGCGGAAGAAGCTCTTCCCGACGTTGCGCAGTCAGCTGCTTGGAGTCGCGTACTCCCTCGAGATCTTGCTCCAGGCCGGGACGGTCCAGTGGAAGAATAACCGCCGCTGCGACGATCGGACCGGCCCAGCTTCCACGACCAACTTCGTCGACGCCCGCAATACGCTGGTAGCCCTTACCTGCCAGTGCTTTCTCGAGTAAGAGTGACGGTGCGTCCGCTCTCATGTCAGAGGCAGTGTGACATGCCGCCGAGATTTAGGTCCGCTTCTCCTTGATGCGCGTCGCTTTTCCCACGCGGTCACGCAGGTAATAGAGACGCGCGCGGCGAACGTCCCCTCGACGCGTCACCTCTATGCGCTCAACGCGTGGCGAATGCATCAAGAACGTACGCTCGACGCCAATACCGTGGGCCACCCGGCGAACCGTTACGTTCTTGTCCGGTCCGCTGCGCGCCACCTTCAAGACAGTCCCCTCAAAGACCTGAAT
>DASVZE010000183.1:0-5681 GCA_036391775.1 Chloroflexota bacterium
CGAAGTCGGTGGGCAGACGAATTACATCCACTCCAGGGAGCCGACATGACCGTGTTGTGGTCAGCACATGACCTTTACGTGACAAGAGCCCACAGCCCGTTACGGGCCATACCCTCCGGCGGGTTCGCCTTATATCCCTGCCTTGCTCAAGGCTGACTGCAGCGACTGAATGTAGCCATCGCTGATCACGGTTGCGCCCGAGACGGTGTTGACGTTGGCGCTCTGCGCCTGGAGCGTTTCCTGTTTCAGAATGGGGATCGCCTGAGTCTCGATGGACTGCGAGCGGGGATCTTGAGGCGAGATTGCAGCCACGACAGCGGTGATCTTCTTGCCTTTCGTCGTGATCGTCACCTGGACTGGGCCGTATTGTGTCTGCACGGACGTACCGGCGAAGGTGGACGTTGCCACTGTCGCGGTTGCTCCGGCCACCGGTATCGTCGCTGTCGGCCCCGGCGTCGTCACAGTGGGGGTGGCAGTCGGGGCCACCGTCGGTATGGCCGCGGCAGTGGAGCTCCAGGGGTGGGTGGAGAGCCACGCGAACCGGCCGAGAACGACGGCAGCCGCCGCGCCAAACACAGCGATGATTGCGGGCCGGGCGCGCGATGAGAGTGTAGAACGTCCTGCTCCACTGGAGGGTGCGGGCGAAAAAGCGAAGCTCTCGGTGTGGATCTGCCTGGAGGGAACGCCGGCTCGCCGCACACTGATATCCACCATGTCCGCCATGGCGGGTGGTCCACAGATGTAGATGTCGCGTTCGACGATATCGGGGATCAGGTCCTTCAGGTGCTCCGGCGAGAGGAGGAACTCTCCACCCGGGGCATCGTGGCGACCGATCACGTAATGGACTGTCACGCCCTTGCGCCGTTCCAGGTCCTCCAGCTCCTCCCGGAAGACGACCTCCTCCTCGCGATTCACGCGGTAGAGGAGAATGACATCGCCGGACATCTCGTCGAGCAAAGACCGGATAGGCGTGATGCCCACGCCTCCGGCGATGAGCGCAACCCGCTCGCACTGACGCATCTCCCCGGTAAACAGTCCAAATGGTCCCACACCGATCACACGCGTACCAGGCTTGATCTGGCCCATCCTGCTGGTGAAATCTCCGAGGTGCTTCACTGTGATGCGCAGCGACTGCCCGTCCGGAGCAGCGGAGAGAGAGAACGGGTGGGACTCCCAGACGAGTCGAGGCGTCAGGAAGCGCCAGAGGAAGAACTGTCCGGCGCGCGCCTTCATGCGCCGCAGGTTGCGTCCGGTCAGTCGAAGCGATACCACGTTCGGGCCTTCCATCCGCACTTCTGCCACCTTGAGCTGGTACTGAAACGCGAACAGTAGGGGAAGCCACGCACGGAATACGATGACGAGAGCCAGGGTCACAATGTAGAGCGCCGACCACCAGGTGGCCGCGTCGGGATTGAGGAGAAAGTCGTTGCCGGTGGGCAGCTGGTGGAACCAGGCGAGCGCGACCGCGAGATACGACGTCAGGTGAATACCGTACCATGCCTCGTACCGGAGTCGCTGCCGTAAAACCACGAATGAGGTGACCACGACGGCGACCAGCAGCGCGGTCCCGATGACGGCATCGGGGATCCCCGAATAGATCGTCCAGAGATTCGTCACCTCAGCCCAGAGCGAGATGTGATCCATCAGGGTATAGCCGCCGGTGATCAGGGCCACATGGGCCAGGATCAGATAGAAGCACACTTTGCCGTTGATCCTGTGCCAGACGGTCAGCCGGTCGAAGCCGACGAGCGCTTCAAATCGCCGCAGCCGTGCCAGGAGCAGCACCTGGATCAGGAGCAGATAGGCGCCGAACAGGCCGGTAATCCGTCCCAGGCTGGTCAGCAGACTGGCGGTGTCATGGACGCCGGAGATGCCGCCGTCATGCAGCCAGAGCCATAGAAGAATCGCCGCGTTTGCAGCGACGATCAACGATGCGAAAGAAATGCCGAGCCAGCGGGAGCGCATAGGACTCTCCGATTATGCCGTGAGTGCCGCAGAGAGGAGGTATCGGGGATCGGTGCCTGCGCGTCACTCCATCATTGCACTGTCATGTTCGACACACCAACGCATCAACAGATGTCAGGACATCATCAAACTGTCATCTCCGCCTCACAAGGTCATCACTCTCGATCCATAAGGTGGAGATAGACACGACCTGGAGCTGAAATGAGCGTCAGCGCAATGCACTACCAGTGACTTGGTACGCCGCAACGAATTCGAGCTCCCAGCCATGTCAAGACAAGAGAAGGGAAGGGACCGAACCATGGTAGATCTGCAATTCACATGTCTCACGAAAAAAGCCAACACCCCCACTTTGACGAGACAGAAAGGACAACTAGATGACTGACAGTAAGCTCAAGCGCAACGCTCTGCCCCTCACCTTTGCCGCTGTAGCGGCGACCGGGGTTCTTTCTTCGTCACCCGCCCTGGCGGCCACATCAACCACATATAAGGGTGCAGTGGCGCAGCAAAGCCGCTGGGGCCCGATTCAGGTCACCATCACCGTTAGGAATAAGAAGATCACCAACGTCAAAGCGGCGGTCTCGCCGGACAACCCGCGCTCCACCTTCATCGAGTCGCAGGCACTGCCTCAGCTCAAGCAGGAGGTGCTCCAGGCGCAGAATGTCACCATCAACACGGTGTCCGGCGCCAGCGACACCAGTGGGGGCTATGTCGCGTCGCTGCAGTCGGCAGTGAAGAAGGCTGTCAAGGCGAAGGCGCTCACCACCAAGGCTCTCCTGTAATGACGGCTCCACCCCCGGTGATCTACGGGCCACTCGACCGCGTCGAGCACATCATGGGCATGCCCATCGGGATCGAGATCCACGATCCTGAGATTGACCCGCAGACGCTCGATGCGGCTTTCGCGTGGTTCCGGTGGGTGGATGCCACCTTCAGCACCTACAAAGCAGACAGCGAGATCAGCCGCCTCAATCGGGGCGAGCTGACTCTCGCCGATGCGCACCCCGAGGTACGAGCCGTCCTGGCCCGCTGCCAGGAGCTGTCCGAGGAGACCGAGGGCTACTTCGACATCCGCGTGCCGTTCCTGCGTGGCGTCATCGACCCCTCGGGGTTGGTGAAAGGCTGGTCGGTGGAGCGGGCGGGACAGATCCTGGCTGAGGCCGGCGCCCACAACTATGCCATCAATGCGGGCGGGGACATCATCGTGCGGGGGCACCCACCTGGAGCTGATATCTGGCGTATCGGTATCAAACATCCCTTCGAGCACGACTATGTTGCGGCTGTCGTCGGCGCTACCAATGGGGCAGTCGCCACCTCCGCCACCTACGAGCGCGGGCAGCACATCTTCAATCCCCACACCGGCGGTCTACCGACCGATGTCCTCTCCGTCAGCATTACCGGCCCGGACCTGGGGACAGCGGATGCGTATGCCACCGCGGTCTTCGCCATGGGTCAGGATGGTCCTACCTGGGTAGCGACTCTCACTGATTACGAGGCAATGATCATCCTCGACACCCGGACGGTGCTCACCACAGCCGGGTTCTCACAGGTATAGAGCTACCACCTGGCCGGCAGTAAAGCAGCAATGTGATTCATCTCGTACACTACCGGGGGGCAGATGAGGGGTCAATGCGAGCAACATGACCTTTTGATCACCAATGACGGTAACCTCACCGCGCTCTCCGGATAGCAGGTCAGCAAGAGATCGCCATCCAGATACTCGACATGATCCGGAAAGAGACTTCATTGACGCGGGTCCCGACCGATGCGGTTTCCAGATCGACGTGGTCTCGCGTAAACCCCACCAGTTGCACGGCGAATCACCGCGATGCTGTCTCCGAGCCTGGTTTCTTCGCCTGTAATGCCCGTATGGAAGCGTAGCTCCACACCGTCAGGCTCGTCCGCTCGTGGTCCTTGGTACGTTACCGTGCCGACCTCTTCGATGATTCCGCTAAACACGATTGCTTCCAATCACGCAGCGAGAGGCGCAGGGAAGGAGCTTCCGGCCTCACTAATCGAAGGTGTGAAGTAGTCTGCAATGGCCGCTCGGTCGGCTCGGGAGAGCGCGCGATCGATTCGGAAGCGGAGCGCCCGAGATATCTGTCGCTTGGTGACTGGCAGGCGAACCATTTCAAGCTCGCGATCGACCAGGACCCCGGCCGCGGGTACGGCTCGTGCTCTCCCTCGCAACCACTGCAGCTGCAGGCCGATGTGATCGCCCTCTCCGGTCGTTGCGTTCGTCCAGATCCAATCGACGATCCCGACTCGCTCTCCATTGCTGTCGAACACGTTGAACCCGTGGAATCGGTAAAGCGCACCAGACATGGGGCCGGTGCTCTGTGTAAACGGCTGTGCCTTGCGCATCGTTCGGTCATGGGTGGCAGTGTTTGTCGTCATGGTGGAATCAGTCCTCTCATGTGTTTGGTGGCCGCCTGGGCGACCGATTGCGTTCATCACACTTCGAAGAGTACGGACCTCAGATGATGCTTCCGTGCAGCCTGAATGACCGTTTGATGACGGGATATCCGTGACACTCTGCCGCGGAGAGTGAGGTCTGAGAAGAACGGCACGTCTGTAACGCGCCTGTGTTGCTTTTCGACAGATCAACCAGGTTGCGCGGTCATGGAACCGTCACATTTCGCGCACTCACCTGTCATCTCGCGTCCCTAGCCTGGAGATATGCGGTCCTGTTTCGGATCGCTCAAATCAAGAAGAGAGACAGCGGTAGGGCTCCTACCGCTACTCCAAGGGAAGGGAAAGGCTATGAGTTTTGAAGGTATTAGGGTCCGCGAACCCGGCGTCGGATTGTCTCTGCCTCGCGGTGCCGCTCGCCGCGCAGTCAAGACGTTCCAGCGTTGGATCGTGTGGGCGGTGTTCTCTGTCATCGCCACCGTCATTTCAGCGATGTGGCTACAAGGCGGGGGTATCACGTCGATCCACGATTGGGCAACGCTCTTTACCAGCATCGGCCGCATCACAGGGCTGTTCGGCGCGTATCTGCTGCTTGTGCAGCTGTTGCTCCTGGCGCGGATCCCCTTGCTGGAGCGAGCCATCGGGTTTGATCGCCTCACCGGCATTCACCGCGCCAACGGAAAGTGGTGTCTCTACCTTATCCTCGGCCACATCGGCTTCATCACCGCCGGCTACGCCATGACCGACCGGCTTTCGATCCCCGCCGAATTCATGGATTTCCTGACTCTCTATCCCGACATGATCTGGGCAACAATCGGCTCCCTCATGATCGTCGCGGTAGCTGTTTCTTCGTTCGTCGTTGCGAGGCGGCGCCTGCGCTACGAAACCTGGTACTTTGTCCATCTGATGGCGTACCTCGGCGTCTTCCTTGCCTGGTTTCATCAGATCCCATCCGGCAACGAGTTCATAACCAACCCGGTGGCCGCTGCCGCATGGACCGCACTCTACCTGGTCACGCTGCAGCTCGTCATTCTTTTCCGCTTCGGTCAGCCGCTAGTTCGCACGGTCTTCCACCGCCTCCGCGTGGAAGAGGTGATCGAGGAGGGACCCGGTGTGGTATCCCTGCGCATTACCGGCAGGCACCTGCGCTGGTTGAACGCTCGCGCCGGCCAGTTCTTCCTCTGGCGGTTCCTGGATCGGGAGCGGTGGCGCGAGGCCCATCCGTTCTCCCTCTCGGCAGCTCCGGACGGCACCTCTCTGCGTATCACCGTCAAAGCGCTTGGCGACTTCTCGGCGAACCTCGGGAC
>DASVZE010000184.1:0-4048 GCA_036391775.1 Chloroflexota bacterium
CCTGTGCTACACTTCCTCCGTCCCCCACCCCAGAGGAATCAGCGTGCTGATCGGCACCATCGTCAAATCCAATTCACATATTTCTTATCTCTGCCGGGTGTACGGGAAGCTGGAAACCGATACGGTTCCCGAGTCGCGCGAATATTCGTTTGGAACATTTGTATCCTTCGATCCTGGCGACGCCGGAACGCGGCTGGTCGGAGTTATCCGGGACACCCTCTTGCTGAACCCGGATTATGGGAATCTGGGACCACGCCTCTCCAACCAGCGCGATCTCGCCGTTTTTTCCCCTGACTATCTCAATGAGACAGGCGTTTTGGTGGACGTTCTCGTTCTGGGTTGGCTGGACGGCAGCCGGGCGTACCACTCCGTTCCGGCCCCCGCCGCACAGGTGGGCACGGTGGTGGAAACAATGACGGACGGCGATGTCGTGAACTTTCACCGCGACGCGCAGGGCCGGTTCCTTATGGGTTATCTCCCTCAGCTCATGTTGCACAACGACGCGATGATTGCCGGGCTGCTCTTGACGGTGCTGGAGCGATTGGCGCCGTCATTTCCCTCACAACAGCAAGTAATCGCCGTTCTGCGGAACAACCTCGCCTGGAAGGCGCGCGTGGTGCCGGCGGGATAACAGTATGCGATATGTCAAAGTCGGTACAGCCAAAGGTCCGGCGGACCATCCGCACGAGTTTCTCTTCATCACGCCGGACAGCGACGGCGCATGCAAGATCGGGGAGTTTGTTTTCTATACCCTCGATGGACTCGATGGTCAGCGTAATGTGCTGGCCCGTATCGTTCGCCGCGCACCAGTTCGCCTTTTCCCGGACTCGTTCATGGCGTCTCCCGACGTCTCACCGGTCGAGATCGCGGCAGCTGTCGGCTACGTCGACGAGGGTGATGAACTTTTCGAGATAACAGCAGCCGTCATGGGACACTTCGATCCACATCTGAATGCGTTTGTGAACCCACGTGTCTTGCCTCGTAGCGGCAGCTCCATCCATCTCGCTCCCAGCGAGATGCTGGCCGAAGTCCTGAGCAAGCGCAAGCGGCTGGAACGCGGCTCGGCCCATGTTGGCTGGCTCCTTAGCCGTGGACCGGATGACGTGCCGATCGTGCTCGACGTCAATGAATTCACCAGTACCCATCTCTCGATCATTGCCGGAACCGGCTCTGGAAAGAGTTATCTGGCCGGTGTGACCATCGAGGAGCTTATGCGGCCTCACAACAAAGGATGCGTCCTGGTGGCGGACCCCCACGGTGAGTACGATACGCTGCTCGAAATGCAAAACGATCCGAGTTTCTGTGAGGACAGCTACCGCCCAAAAGTTCGCATCTTCAAGCCGCACCAGATCAAGGTTCGCATGACGAATTTGACGCTGGACGACTTACGCTATCTCATGCCGACTCTCGGCGAGCGCATGGAGTGGATTCTGACAGAGGCTTTCAGCCGGATGCGCCGCGCGAAGAGCAGCATGTACGACGGCGGCTGGACCATTGACGATTTGATCAATTCCGTCACTGACATTGGAGCGGAGTACGCCGCACAGGGAACAGACTACAGCTCGAGTGTGCAGGGACTGATCTGGCGGCTGGATCGCAGGTTTCGCAAGTCCCCCACCTTTGACGATCGCGAGCACCTCGACCTGAATCAGCTTTTTCAGCCGGGCCAGTGTACGGTTTTGCAGCTCAACGAGATCGACGCCCGCGATCAGCAGGTGATTGTGGCAACGCTTCTACGCCGTCTACTGGAAGCTCGTATGGCAACGGACAAGGGACAGGTAGCGGCGGGAGATGAGCGATACATCCCATACCCGGTGTTTGCACTTCTGGAGGAGGCCCACCACTTTGCCCCGGCCTCGGCGGATGTAATCAGCACCCCGATCCTGAAGCAGGTTCTCTCGGAAGGACGGAAGTTCGGTGTTGGAGTCGGGCTGATCAGTCAACGTCCGGGCAAGCTGGATCAGGACGTCCTCTCGCAGTGCATGACGCACTTCATCATGCGCATCGTCAACCCGATCGATCAAAACAGTGTGGCCGGCGCGGTGGAGAGCGTGGGACGCGATCTGCTTGACGAGCTGCCGTCACTCTCCAAAGGACAGGTCGTTATCGCGGGCAGTTCGTTGAACACGCCCGTGGTGTGCCAGACGCGGTCCCGCCGCACCAGACATGGCGGCACAAGCATTGACGCGGTGCTCGAGTGGGAGCGTTTCTACCAGGACCGTGACAAACGGGATCGGGACAGCCGGGTGGTTGACAATGGTAGTACTCGGAGCGCCATTTTCCGCGACGAGTAGCTTCGATGTGATCTGGTTGTAGGGCATATCCAGATTCGGGCATATCCAGATTCGCATCGGTGCGCCGGTTGCGGAAAGCGTATCATCCCCGGCACCTTTCAAGCCGGGTACCCGCTTGCGGGTGGCGGAGAGGGGAGTGTGCTAGGTGGATGCGAGAATGCGCCTCCTCCAATTAAACCCATCTGGGTGCCGAGTGTCCCTATCTCCTCCGGATTCCCGCATCGTCTCCCCCTCTCCCAAAGTGGGAGAGGGGGGTGAGAGGATACTACCTACCTACCGTCAGTCTCGGTTGGCGCCACGGGGCCGTTGACGGACGACTGCCCGCTCTGACTCGCGGCGGAGAAGGTGGCACCCAGGCTGGCGATGCTCTCCAGCTCTGACGGGACGACGAAGAGCTTGTTGGCAGCTCCCTCGGCGATCTTGGGAAGAGCCTGGATATAGAGGTACTTCAGGATCTCCGGCGTGGCGTGCGAGGCGTTCAGCTGCCCGAAGACAACGTCGATCGCTTTGGCCTGTGCCTGTTGCACCGTGATCAGTGCCTGGCCATCTCCCTCTGCGCGCAAAATGGCTGCCTGCCGTTGACCTTCAGCCTGAAGGACAGCGGCCTGCTTCTCACCCTCGGCCTGGAGAACTGCCGCTTGCTTCAATCCGTCCGCTCGCAGGATGGCAGCGCGGCGCTCGCGCTCGGCTTGCATCTGCTTTTCCATGGCCTGTTGCACGTCGTGTGGCGGAATGATGTCCTTGAGCTCCACGCGGTTCACGCGCACGCCCCACTTTTCCGTTACCTCGTCGAGCACAACCCGCATCTTGGCGTTGATGTCCTCGCGGCTGGTCAGCGTCTTGTCGAGCGTGAGTCCACCAATGACGTTACGCAGCGTGGTCATGGTGAGCTGCTCCATGGCTGCGAGCAGATTGGCCACCTCGAATGTCGCATTCCTGGCATCCACGATTTGAAAGTAAACGACCGTGGCGATCTGAATGCCGACGTTATCCTCGGTGATGACCGGCTGCGGGTCAAAGGGAACGACCTGCTCGCGCAGATCGATCATGGGAAGAATTTTATCGAACAGGGGAATCACAAAGACAGGTCCGCTTCCTGCCGTTCGCAGATACCGTCCCAAGCGCAAAACGATCACGACGCGCGCCTGAGGTACCAGGCGGATAGATCGTATACCAACGATCAGAACAAGCAGCACGATGGCCGCCAGGACAACTTCAATTGCAGGACCCATTGTTACGTTCCTTTCTCATTGCTAGTCAGTGCCCGTTCGCCCGACTGTTCCGTAGGAGCGTCCGCAACAGGCTCGACCAGTGCTGTTAATCCTTCGACTAAAACGACTTCAACCGGCGAACCGGCCGCGATGGATGCGGACGGCTCGTACGTGCGGGCAGTCCAGAACTCGCCCTGGCCAATTCGGATCTGTCCACCATTTGCGTCGACCGTCTGCGTCGCAATTGCGCGCTTTCCGATCACATGCGATGAGGTAGCGCGTATTGACTGCTGGGCCATGCTGTCGATGCCCAACGCGTGCTTGACGGCAGGACGAAGTACACCGATGCCGACCAGTGACAGGGCTGAAAAGGTGAGAACCTGCCCTGCCACCGGCACCTGAGCAAATGCTACTGCGGCGGTAATCAATGCCGCACCTGCTACCGACGCCATAAAGAGGTCGTAGCTAACGACTTCTCCAATCGCCGCCAGAATTGCGACTACAATCCAGAACCACATACGGTTGTCCTTACCACTCTTGGGA
>DASVZE010000185.1:0-3658 GCA_036391775.1 Chloroflexota bacterium
CCTCGGCATGGAGGGGATAGACGGCAATGCCGATACTGGCGCCCACGTCGATCTGGCGCCCGTTAACGTACTGCGGCTGCTCCAGCACCTGCAAAATCTTGTCCGCCACAAGGCTCGCGCCGACCACATCAGAGGCTGGAAGTAAAACGGCGAACTCGTCTCCACCAAGACGGGCAACCGTATCTGATTCGCGCAGGACGCCGCTGAGACGCTGGCTAACGTGCTGGAGCAGCAGATCTCCGTAGTGGTGGCCAAGCGTGTCATTGACATCCTTGAACCGGTCGAGATCAATGAGCAGTAATGCCGCTGTTGTATCTTGACCGCTTGCCGTATTGAGTGCGCGCCTCACCCGCTCCTGAAGCAACAGGCGGTTCGGCAGGCCGGTCAGGGCATCATGTCGCGCTTGATGCTGCAGGGCGTGCTCGGCCTGTTTGCGTTCGATGAACTGGCCGAACTGTCCGCAGACCGATACGATGGTCGCCACCAATTCCCGATTCTCCGGTTGCGGTTCCCGGACGAAGAACTCCAGCACTCCGCGTGTCACACCGCCGGTCTGCACCGGAAGACACACGGCTGTATGCAGGCCGGCTTTTGATGCCAGGAGGGCGCGCGGGAAATTCTGATCGGTGACGACATCAACAATCCAGATCGGTGATCCGATTTCCCAGACACGCCCGGGAAGGTCGTGCCCGACAGCCACCGTCAAATCCCGACTCACTTCCTCGAAGCCGGCAAGATCGACCTCCGGCCGGCACCAAACAGTCTGGCATTTGAGGACTGTCTCACCGTCGTCCAGCATCCACAGCATGCCGGTGTCCCACCCGGCGCTCCGGCAGATGGACATCACAAGGTTCAGGCTGGCCTCTCCAAAGGTCAACGACTGTGCCAGAGCTGCTGATGCTGCCTGCTGCACAGCGGCGCAAACCTCGGTCACATGCAGCGATTGATCCATACGCTTCTGCTCTGTGATGTCCCGGCACACGTAGATTACTGCTCTGGGATCGCCGTCTTCCTCGGCCAGCAGCGCCGCGCGCATTTCGATGGGGAAGCTGTGACCGTCGACGCGAAGAGCGGCGTACTCTTCGGAGCCAACAGGTTCTCTCGAGGCAACACGTCGGGTCGTCTCTGTAAATCGCAGTCGATCATGAGCCTCGAAGAGCTCCATGGAGCGGACGCCGACCATTGCATCCGGCGACGCATAGCCGTACATTCTGGAGGCACGGCCGTTGACCATCATGACAAAGCCGTAGAGGTCCACCAGAATGATTCCATCGGGCGCGGTTTCTACCAGGATTCGGTACCGTTCTTCGCTTTCGCGCAGCGACTGCACAGCCCGTGCGCGGTCGGTCACGTCACGGAAGCGGAGCGCCACACCCTGTGCGCGTCCGCCGCGCATGATCGGAGCCGATACATATGAGATATGGCGCTGCTCCCCCTGTCGAACGAATATCTCTTCTTCACCGGTTCGCACCGTGGTGCCGGGCTGCAGCATACGCAGGAAGGAGCAGCTATCGGCAGTACCGGAGCAGCGGGTTCCGGCGGCTTGATGAAGTATCAGATGCAGGCCCTTGCCGTGGAGCTCAGAGACTGGCGAATCCAGAATGTGTCCCACAGCGACGTTGGCAAAGGTGACGCGCCCAAACTCGTCGGCAGCGCAGACAGCCTCATCTGGATCGCAGGTGATGGCGCCGGTCAGGCCCGTATAGTACTGAAGCCGTTCCTGGGCATGGCGGCGATGCTCGCTCAGCGCGATGATCGACAGTGCGATAACGACAAAGATTGCTGCCTGGATATCAACCACCAGGGTGGTGGTGGCCCAGGCGGAGAGCGAGGCAAGAGCTAGCAGCAAGTTGATAATGCCGCCAACGAGCGCGGCAACCAGAGCGGCTCTGCGGCCGGCAAAAAGCGCGCATAGCAGGACGGCGAGCAAGAACAGAAGCAGGCTGCTTGGCACGCCATGCCATCCGGAAACGGCAATGGGGACAACCGCGAGAATAACGGCTGCCACGACGGCGATATAGCGCAGAGCCGACAGCGGAAGGGGGGATCTCGACACAGTCTCGATCGGGGGATCGCTCAGTCCGAGGAGCGAGCTAAATGTCAGGAAATGTCGAATTCGCCCCAGGTTGAGACGATTAGGCATACTGCTGTCTTGCCACGGCTGGTGTGCAGCCGTCTGTTGCGCTTCGCATCGAGAGCAACTCCCCCTGTGGATCCTGACGATCCACGTAGACAGCGTAGTAATGGTCCGCTGTCGCGACTACCCGACAACGTTACAATTGAGTTGCGATTTGCAATATTGTCCAAATGGTCGCATACCGGCTACTACTCTATCCTTATAGAGACGTGTGCGCAATAGGGCGAAAGTGGTAAGTCTCGTCATGATATTGTGCAACCGTATCTGCGCAGTAGACGTCTGCCGAAGAATCCTATAGTATTTAGGCGTTAGCTTGTCCCTGGGCCGGCACACTTGATCGCGCGCAATGGTGTCGGCGATCTTGAGCCATTGGAGTCCGGGTGGTGCCTCCCCCAACCACGGTCCTCATCGTGAAGACGGACACCCTGTCAAGGTTGGGTTAGCGCATGTTGCGTAACAGTGGACCCGAGACTGTAGGGGGCGATGAACCGGTCACCTGGGCGTTTCTAACAGGGACGCGGGTCCTGGAAGCTGGCCGTGCCAGTTTGCTGGTGCGTGACGACGATCAGCCCGTTCTGGTCGTGCAGGCGTCTGTCGGCATCGATCGCGATATTGCAGACGGGATTCGCGTGAATGTTGGGCAGGGCATAGCGGGTATGGTGGCGGAGCGCGGCATGCTCTTCTTCGGCACTCGCGGTGACGACACGTTCTTGAGCTTGCCGGTTGTAACAGATCGTGGTGTTGAAGGAGTTCTCAATCTCACGAATCGCATGGATGGCCGTCCGTATGTCGATGCCGATATCGAGCCGGCCCGATCTGTGGCCCAGCATCTGGGTCGCCTCATGGAATACTTCCGCCACGAGAATGCTGACATCAGGGCCAAACGGCCGGAGACAGAGGCTTCGGATCAGCCGGAACGTACAGGGCAAAGTGATTTCTATGACATGCTTGAGCGAGAGCTGTCCCGCAGTAAACGTCTGGGGAACCCTTTTGCAGTGGCCTTTGTCGATGTCGTGGTACACAGTGCCACGAGTGAGGAGACGCATCTCGACGAGATTGAGAAAGCGCTGCAGCGTGTCCTTCGCCGCTACGACACCGCGGTCCACTGGGACGGGAGCAGGTTTGGTCTTCTGCTGGCGGGTCCGGGCCCGGTGAATGATGGCGTCATCCGGCGGATCACGGAAGCGGTGGGCGAATCCCTCAAAAGGGGGATAGACGAAACGGTAGCGGTGCGTGTAGGATTAGCCCACTGCCCCGGTGATGGAATAAATGCGCAACAGCTTCTTGCTGTGGCAAACGAACGTGTTCGCGAAACGACGCAAGCGCGCCGTTTAGCCTCGTCGTGAGACGTGATCACTTGGGACGGAACGACGATCTGCGAGTAAGAGGTACATCCGTGCCAACCCGGGAAAATCACTATCAGCTCTTGGGCCTCGACCTGTCGGCCACGTCAGAGCAGATTGAAGAGTCGTTGCGGCGACTGGGAGACGAGGCGGACAAGCTGGCGTACTCCGCGCCGGA
>DASVZE010000186.1:0-5159 GCA_036391775.1 Chloroflexota bacterium
TGCGCGAACCGGGCGTTATATCGGGTCAGGAGTGGGGCAAGATTAACCTGGCACCGCTCGTAGCGCGTGCAACAGCGATCAAGGCATCGGAGCGTGAGCTAGCGCGTCTCGACGACGAATCAATGGAAGCTCTCGGCGGGACTATCTTGCTCTTGACCGAAGGAAGCAAGGGTGTCGAGATACGGGTCGGCGGCGACACGAGGTTTATCGCCGCAAGGCCGGTCGATTCACCGAACACGGTTGGAGCTGGAGATATATTTCTCGCATCCTTTGTGTATCACTTTCTCCAGCACGAGTCTTACGTCGATGCCTGTGAAAAAGCGATGCGCGTGACGGAAGATATTTTGGCGGAGCGGATTGACGGGCGTGGCTGAACGAAAGGGCCCAAGTGGTGATGCCAGGTGGTAATGGTTCTACGGCGACAAATGACTGTGGTGTGGAGAATTCGTCGTGCTTCGATGAGATGCGAGCACCAGGCCGAGGTGTAAGGTGCCGGCGCCAACTTCAACAAACGGCGACGAAAGCTGGAAGTGGCGCCGTCTGCCCACTCATGTCGGCGCATCACAACGGCATGTCGCGCTAAGCGATGCGCTTTCGCGTGCCGTCTCCACGCCGAGCATCTGGTGGCACTCCACGACTCGCGAGACACTCATCCTTGGCGCAGGTCAAAATTGGACTGATGTCGATCTCAAGCGCTGTCGCGATCAGAATGTGCTTGTCTTGAAAAGAAGGTCAGGGGGCACGACGGTGTATGCGGGCTCGGGCGTATGGGGCCTTGACATCGCTATTCCGGCAGGCTCATCTGAGTGGCGCGCCGACATTCTGGAAGCATACCGATGGACCGGCGAGCTATGGGTAGAAACGCTGAAGGAACTGGGAGTCGACGCCCGAATGGCCTCTGTGGCCGAGGCACGGTCGAATTCCTCGGATCCGGATGAGTGCTCGAGCCTTGTGTCTTCCATCTGTTTCGCAAACGTGTCACCGTACGAGATATTCGTGAATAGTAGAAAGCTGGTTGGTTTTGCTCAGATACGTCGGAGCTCGGCGTATGTCGTTCAATCAGGTATACACGTGCAGTTTCCCAGCGCGCGGGTGGCGAGACTTATGCAGACATCGGATCCGGAAGCGCTGGCTGCATGCGTGCAGAATCGAGTGATTGGACTGGCTGAGCTCGTACCATTCGATCCTGAAATCGCGTCGGTGCGCGCGACCTTCGAGCGCACACTCACGCGAAGGTCGGGCCGCTCTATTGCGCTTGGAGAGTGGTCTGCTGCGGAAACCGCTCAGGCTGACGAAGCGCATCTATCATATGCACCGTCTTAACGGTGTCACGCACGTCGTGCGCGCGTATTATCGTTGCCCCGTTAGCAGCGCATATGGCGGCTAGAGCAAGCGACCCCTCACGCACTCTCTGATTATCCCCTAAAGCTCGCGAGATCATTCGTTTTCGCGATGGCCCAACGAGAATCGGAAGGCGCATGACGGACAGCGACTGGAGATGGCGCATAACAGCAAAATTCTCTCTCCACTTCTTCCCGAATCCAAGGCCAGGATCGACAATAATACTTTCCGGCCGTACGCCAAAACTTTGCGCTCTTTTCACCACATCCTTCACTGCCTGTAGTAGAAACGGCCCGGTGTCGGCATCAAGCGGGAGGCCGCCGTTATACATGCATACAAGCCCGCAGCCTTCCCGGGCGGCAAGATCAGTCATTCTGGGATCCGCCAGACCCGAGACGTCGTTAATGAGCTTCACCCCCTCGGCCAGCGCCCTCTCCGCCACGTCAGGTTGCCTGGTGTCAACGGAAACAGGGACACTTGTAATCCGGACAAGGGCCCGGACAGCCGGAATGACGCGGGCCAGTTCTTCCTCCGGCGCGACTGGCCTGAACCCCGGCCGCGTCGATTCTCCTCCCACATCGAGTATGGCGGCACCTTGCTCGATAAATTCCGCGGCACGGTCTGCCACAGCGCCGACATCACGATATATTCCGTCGCCGGAAAAACTGTCGGGTGTAACGTTGATCACCCCCATGACAAGCGTTCCTTTGTCGAGAAGGGATGTCGTGTCAAACATGCCGATGTTCGGCACTGCGAACCACTCCGCGCAACAAGACGGCGTTTGTTACGGGACCAATGCCCCCGGGAACTGGAGTGATCACCGATGCCTTGGCGGAACATCCCTCGAATTGAACGTCACCGCGAAGGCCGGCGGGAGTTACGTTGATGCCCGCGTCAAGTATGACAACTCCCTCGGATACCATGTCTGGCTGGATCAGTGCAGGTTCGCCGGCCGCAACAACAAGGATATTCGCCTGACGCGTTAGTTCCGCGAGCTTACGTGTCTTCCTGTGAGCTACTGTTACCGTCGCGTCTCTATGCAGGAGCAGTTCGGCGATAGGATGGCCAACCACATTGCTTCGTCCTACAACAACTGCATGGCTACCAGAAATCCGTACATCACAATGGTCAAGAATATGCATCATGGCGGCCGCCGTCGATGGCAGCTGTCCCGACTGGCCGAGATAGAGACGACCCGCATTGTGAACGGTTATACCGTCCACATCTTTACGCGGATAGATCAATGTTGAGAGCCGGGCATTCAGAAGCGACTCCGGAAGCGGCATTTGCACCAGAACTCCATCCACCGTCTCGTCGGCACTCAAGACGGATATTTGATGCTCCAGTTCGTTGACACTTACCGCATCGTCAAGCATGCAGGTTCGGACGCGCACGCCGACGGGTTCAGCCAGGCGCTCGAGCCGGTGTACATACATCTGCGCCGGCGGAGAAGCTCCAATAGTCACGAAAACCAGACATGGCGTGACAGATTTCCGGTGAAGTGTGTGCACGCGGCCACGTAGGTCCAGAAGAATCTCATTGGCAATGGAGCGCCCATCAACAACCTGGGCCGTCACGCGTGGCTCCCATGAATCGACTCCATGGCCGCGGTGCATACCGCGTCGACGACAGGTTCGGATCTTCCGAGTGCCGCAACTCGAGCCTGGACGTCGCGCACCCACTCCTGGTCGGTAATTAGCGCGAGATTGATTACTACGTTGAACTCTGCGCCGCGGAAAGCAGCTCCCGCGGCGAGGGCTGCCACGGCCACGTCACTGATAGCGGACCTGTTACCAATCGCGACCAGATCCTGCGCAGCGGACAGAATCTCAGCGCTCGCGCGCATTGTCTCCAACGGGGGTTGACATGCCTTCTTAAGCGCGTCTTGTACGGCGCGCCGGCGCGATTCGCGTTCATCGTCGGTACCCCTGGGTAGCGCGAGCGATTCCGCTACGTTCTGATACGCATCGATGTCCTTCTGAGATAGATCTGACGCGTGGTTACGTTGCTGGAGCGCGCGTTCCAGCAGCTTCGAAACCGCCGGCTCTGCCTCCGCGTATCGCTTTTTTCCCAATGTCAGTCTGCACACCATTGCGAGCAGTGAGGCGGCCATAGCCGCCTGCAGCGCCGCAACGCTACCGCCTCCGGGCACGGGATCCGCAGACGAAAGCTGCTCCAGGTAGTCCGAGATGTCGCCCATGCTTTGATCTCTCCTTTATTCAAGTTTCCCACGATACGACGCGGGGCACTGCTTCACCGGTACCATAGTCCAAACCGTGTAGGAGGGGGAACGATGTTTAAGGTGTGGCAGGGATCTGCCGGCAACGCGGAAACTCTGGCACGTGATCTTGAAGCACACCTCAACGAGTACGCGGATGAGGTCATGAGCGTGTCGTATGCTATTGCGGGCAACCACTTCGCGATCGCCGTATACCGCGAGCTGGATATAAGTGCTGGGCACGCAGTCGCGATCTCAGCCGCGGAGCAGATCATCGATGACGCACATCCGTGATTAACTCACGGCCTTTATTATTCCGTCGGACACGAGTGTCACGATCCCTGGCATAATTTCCACGCGTCCTCGCGATCCTTCACTCCGGAGCAGCCTCAGGTAGATGGAAGCAGAAGAGTGGCAGTCCAAAGCAAGAGAAACTGCTGAACGGCTAGGCCGGCTCGTCGAAGATCTGGAAGCTCGTTATTGGCCTGTGCCGGTCGACATCAGCTTCCGTGCTTTTTGGCACGATTTCGCTGCGTTACAGGAAAGTATTGCGACCTCGACGCCCATCACGTCGGAGGGCAAGCAGGAGCTTCAGAAAAGCGCCGCGGACCTTTCGCGCCGCTTGCGTAATGAGCAGCGCGCGCGGAAAGCAGAGGCAAAGCATGTCCACGCCGAGCTACTGGAGCGAATTCAGTTGGTAAACGAAGAGATTGCTCACGCCTCATCGGTGCTAGACGTACAACAGGCGCGTGCGGATCTGGGAGCGATCCGCGGCCGCCTCTCCGATGCTTCGGGCTTGAACAGGGAGCAGCGAAGTGAGCTGTGGAACGTCTGGCAAACCTGCAATCAGGAGAGTTGGAACATCCTAAACGATCTCTGGCTTCGCAACGAGGAAGCTCTCGGCGCCTTCCTGGACGAGGCGCAGAAATCTCTGGAGGGCGACAATGTAAGAGGGGCGCGAGAGCACATTCGCGCCTTTCACGCAGCAGCCATAAGCTGTGAATGCTCACACGCCGCAATGCGGAGACTCAGATCTCGGGCGACAGCACTGTGGCGTGACGCTGACAGCGCGGCTCGGCGCAAGCATGAGACGTATGTGTCTCAAGCGTCCGCCAGACTGGGGCGATGGAAGGCCCTGTTGGCACGTCAGGACCGAGCTCGCAGCGAGCTGGAAGATGAGTTGCGCACGCTGGAACGCCGGGCAGATGAGGCGCGGACAGACGTTGCGGCCGCTCTCTTCCGGGGACAGCTGGCCGAACGACAACGCTTCCACAGCCATTTGCAGCAGGAATGTGTTGAGCTGCGCAAGAAGATCGAATCCGTGGAGCTATCTCTCGTCAACCGATAGGACACTGTCGGGTGTCAATTGTGTCGACTGGCCGGTGGGCATCCAGACGGCGACGCTTGTTCCGGCTCCCGGTTCCGACTGGATGTCAAGTCTGCCGCCTACCGACTGTGCGCGCTCGCTCATTATTTCAAGGCCGAAGTGACCCTTTGCGCCAGCTCCGGTAACGAAACCGACTCCGTCATCTTTAATCGTGACCTGCATACCCTCGTCGCGCCCGCATAGATGGACGTTGACAGACTGTGCGCGCGCATG
>DASVZE010000187.1:0-5640 GCA_036391775.1 Chloroflexota bacterium
GTGGGCGATCGTCGAGCGCTACGAGGTCGACATCCTCTACACCGCGCCGACCGCGATCCGGACCCACATGAAGTGGGGCCCGGAGTACGCGCAGCGCCACGACCTCTCCAGCCTGCGGCTGCTCGGCTCGGTCGGCGAGCCGATCAACCCCGAGGCGTGGATCTGGTACAACGAAAACATCGGCCACGGCGGGTGTCCGATCGTCGATACCTGGTGGCAGACGGAGACGGGACAGATTCTGATCACTCCGCTGCCCGGCATCACGACCACGATCCCGGGTTCCGCGACCGTTCCCTTCCCGGGCATATCGGCCTCGATCGTGGACGAGAACGGCAATGATATCGAGCCCGGCAAAGCCGCCGGCTATCTCTGTCTCAATCGCCCCTGGCCGGCCATGTTCCGCACCATCTTCAACGACCCGGACCGCTACGTCCAGAACTATTGGGCGAAGTTCAAGGGACGGTACTTTACAGGTGATGGAGCCAAGCAGCTCCCCAACGGCTACTTTGCCATCATCGGGCGCGTCGACGATGTGCTCAACGTGGCGGGGCACCGCATCGGCACCTGGGAGGTGGAGAGCGCGCTGATCGACTCCGGCGATGTGGCCGAAGCGGCCGTCGTTGGAACGGAGGATCCGATCAAGGGGCAAGCCATTGCCGCCTTTGTCACCCTCAAGTCGGGGATCGATGATTCTGAGGAGGAGCGGCAGAAGCTGCGCCAGCATGTGGCGAAGAAGATCGGTGCGATCGCGCGGCCCGAGCAGCTCATCTTCACCGCGGATCTTCCCAAGACGCGAAGCGCTAAGATCATGCGTCGTTTGCTGCGCGATATCGCGGCCGGCCGTGTGCTGGGCGATACGACGACGCTGGCCGATCCGACCGTGGTCGATCATCTGAAAGAGCAGTACGAAGCCAAGGGCGTCACGGAGTAAGGGGTCCCCTCACCCCCCATCCGGGGGGTGAGGGAACGCTCCAGTTGCTGTTCCCCAAACAGACACACTAGACTCAAAGACAGTACGCCGACGGGGAGTGGCGCAGCCTGGTAGCGCACTTGCATGGGGTGCAAGGGGTCGCAGGTTCGAATCCTGTCTCCCCGACCACGTACGTTCTGGTCACGAGCCTTTGTCCACAGGGCAAAGGCTTCTCTTTTCCCGACACCAGAAATCGCGCGATGGGGTCATCATGACGGACGAGCCAGACGAACGGTACCAGCAGGGACGCGAGATGTTCGCGCGGATGTGGGGCGACGAGTCGATCCGGCGCTTCGAGGCAAACCTGGGCGCCGTCTCACCTGATCTGCTGCACGCAATCATGAGCTTCGCGGCCGGTGAGATCTGGACGCGACAGGGTCTCGATCCCAAGATGCGAAGCCTGATCACGATCGCCGTCCTCGGTACCCTGGGACGCAGCCGCCAGCTGGGCGAGCACATCGAGGGAGCGATTGGGAACGGGGCGACCGAGGAGGAGATCATCGAAACACTGCTCCACCTCAGTGTGTATGCCGGCTTTCCCGCCGCGTGGGATAGTCTTGAGGTCGCGCGGCGCGTATTCAAGACGCGCCATCGGCGTCCACCATCCGGCAGCTAGGGGTGCAGATTCTCTCATACAGAGGGTATTGACTTTTTATTAGTTCACTGCTAAACTGAGGGCGTGATAAACGAAATTGCTTCCACCCCGCGGGTAACGACCAGCAACATTCGCCGTCCGGCACTGCTTGCCTGGTTGCGGCTCGCTCGGGCGTATCAGAAGATCGAGCGTGTGTCCGGGGAGGGCATGCGCTGTTTCGGATTGAGCATGGCGCAGTTCGACGTGCTGGCCCATGTCGGTGCGGCCGAGGGAATGATGCAGCAAGAGCTGGCCGATTCCCTGCTGGTCACCAAAGGCAACATCTGCCAGCTGGTGGACCGCATGGAACAATCCGGCCTGCTGGTACGCCGGCAGGAGGGCCGTGCCAACCGGCTCTTCCTCACCGAGCAGGGTCGCTCACTTTTCGAGCAGGCGGTACCCAGGAACGAGGAAAACATCGTGGCGCTCTTCTCCGCGCTCAACTCTGAGGAGCAGTCACAGCTCCTCCATCTGCTGCGCAAGCTCGATCGTTCCGTTCAGTAACAAGCAAAAAAATTTGGCACCAAAGTTTAGTCATTAAGTTAAGGAGTAAAATATGGCCATCGCAGAAACCGAAGTTTTAACACGTACCAGTTGGGAGTTCGATCCGGCACACACCCTGATCGAGTTTTCCGCCAAGCATATGATGGTGACCACCGTTCGTGGCCGGTTCGTGGGCTTCCACGGATCGATTCACGGAGACGCCAACGACCCGGAGAACGCTCAGATCGACGTCGAGATTGACGCTTCGACTCTCGATACGCGCAATGAGCAGCGCGACGGGCACCTGCGCTCGGCGGATTTTCTCGATGTCGAGAACTTCCCCACACTGACCTATCACAGCACTCATATCGAGAAGGTCTCGGATGACCGCTTGCGCGTGACCGGCGATCTGACCGTCAAGGATGTCACCAAGCCTGTCACACTCGATGCCACCATCAATGGCTTCGGCACCACGCCGTGGGGCCAGGAGGTAGCCGGTATCACGCTCGAGGGCCAGATCAACCGCAAGGATTTCGGGCTGATCTGGAACGTCGCGCTCGAGACCGGCGGTGTGCTGGTGGGCGACACCATCAAGATCGCCATCGAGATCGAGGCCATCAAGCAGGCTTAATCCCCTTCCCGCGCACGACTGTCCTCACAAATCGGTGGGGTCGCTATATGCGACCCCACCGATTTTTTGCGTCGCTCCGCACAAAGGCGGCATAAGGGAGTATTCCCCTCCAAGGAGTCAGCATGGAGTATCGCAATCTTGGTCAGACTGGTGTCAAAGTCAGCCCCCTGTGCCTCGGCGCCATGATGTTTGGACAGCGCGGCAACACCGACCATGCCGACTGCGTGCGCATCATTCACCGCGCCCTCGATGCCGGCATCAACTTCGTCGACACAGCGAATGTGTACAGTAGCGGCGAGAGCGAGGAGATCGTGGGTGAGGCGCTGCAGGGCCGGCGCGATCAGGTCGTTCTCGCCACCAAAGTACATATGCCCATGGGCGACGGACCGAACGAGCGCGGCAATAGCCGGGTCAACATCCTGCGCGAAGTCGAAAACAGCCTGCGCCGCCTGCGCACTGACTACATCGATCTGTACCAGTTGCACCGGCCGGACCCGGAGACGCCGATCGAAGAAACGCTACGGGCTCTGGACGACCTGGTCCGCAGCGGCAAGGTACGCTACGTCGGCACCTCGACCTTTGCCGCCTGGGAGTTGGTCGAGAGCTATTGGGTCTCGGATCGCCATAATGTACATCGCTTCCGCTGCGAACAACCACCCTACAGCATCTTTGTGCGCCACATCGAGAACGACGTGCTGCCCGTGTGCCGGAAATTTGGCACGGGGGTGATTCCCTGGAGCCCGCTCAACCGGGGCTGGCTCGCGGGGAAGTACCGCAAGGGACAGCCGGTCGATCCGCAGTCCCGCGCCGGCCGCGGCGATCAGTTTATCGACCAGCCCGACTCGCCCACCGGCCAGAAAAAGCTCGATCTGGTGGAAGAGCTGATTCCTATGGCCCAGGAAGCGGAAGCGAACCTGGCGCAGTATGCTCTCGCCTGGACGCTCAGCAACCCGGTGATTACGGCACCCATCATTGGGCCTCGAACCATGGAACAGCTGGAGGACAACCTGGGCGCAATCGACGTGTGCATCCCGCCGGAGCATCTCAAACGGATCGACGAGATGGTGCCGCCGGGAACCAATGTAGAGTGACGGACGGACTCAGTTTGTGAAGTCTTCCGTCAGCCAGGTCGTTCCGCCCTGAGTCACCAGGCCTATGCCGATCCGGTGATACCCGGGATTCATAAGATTGACATAGTGATCGTGCGCGAACCATTCGTCGCCCGGGCAACCTGGTTGGGGACACGGTCCTTCGCGCATCATCATGCTGTGGAGCTGCTGGACAGCCACGCGTGGACCTGCTGTGTAATACCCCACGTTTTCGGCGCTCCAGGCATGCGATACGCATATGTCAGTCGGAAACTGGTCGTGCGAGAGCGCGCCGTCGCGCGCCATCTGGCGCGAGTGAGCAACACTGCAACGCGATTGCTGTTTGCTGAGCGTCAAGGGTGGGAGACGGTGCAGCTGGCGATCCCGATTGATCGCGTCGAGTAGTCGATGGATCGCGGTGCGCAGTGAGGGCGCCTCTCCCGGTAGAGTACCCGTGCGCACTGGAGCAGCGTGGACGCTGACTAGCGGCAACAAGACCGCCATGGCCGGCAGAATGATACCGATCAACAACCGAACAAAAGAAAAGGGCCGCCAGAAAGGCGGCATGCCCGCGGGGGGTGATAGGGCGCGCCCCCCGCGGGCAGGACGGAAAGGAGAAGGCTGATTCCGAGTGGCTCGATCTGGGATCCGGGGCATTTCAACTCCGCGTCCCCCAAGTCGACCACCGAGGATAGAATACTGTTCTAGTTCGGCATTGTCGAGTCCACCATATTGGCCTGTGCCGTCCTCAACACCGTTATGTCGATAGGCCGTCTCCCGAGCGCGCTGCGGAAATTGCTCTGATCACTGCAATAAGCGTGCCAGTATTCCGCATTTATCCCCCCGTAAAGCCGCCTCTATCCCATGCAATCCACAAGCTTTTCCACGGAGTTATCCCGAATCGGTGACCTTCCGGGTTGAGCGCCCCCTCCGATCGAGCAGAAAAGCCATCAGATCCGCCTGCTCGGCGTGGCGTTGCTCCCCAAACCATGGCGGGACCGGCGCCTCGTACACCGACTCCCGCTGCATGGCCACCGCGTCTTTAGCCATAGGCGAGAGCGAGTAATTCAGTCTCCATCTCGGCCGGCGTCAGACCTCCGTGATGGCCGCGAAACGTCATTGAGAACTTGCCCGGCTCGAGCCACCAGACGGACTCCTGGCCGAGAGGCAGGACAACCAGATTGGCCACGCGTTCCAGGAACGCGCGGCCCGGCTCGCCACGACCGAAAAAACCCTGGGCGATGAGATCGTCTACCCGGTGAACAGCGGCTCTTCCTTGTAAGTGCTCGCGGAGGCGCATCTCCGCCTCGTCCAACCGGTCCGGATAGATGTGGAGAAACATGTCGCGTGCCGAGCCGGCCGGGACCAGCAGATCTCCTCGTCTGTTGCGCGCGATCCATCCATCGATCCCGGGTACTTCCCGATTCAGGTAGATCGTGGTCGCGGGATCGACAGCTGTCTGTCCGTGGTCCGCGGTCAACAGAAGCAATGTCTTGCGGCCATGCTCCGTCAAACGCCGGTGCAGGGCCGATTCGAGCAGCTGGAAGCAGCTGTCCACTGCGTCTGCGAACTGCGGTGATTCGGGTCCGTCATGGTGGCTTGCAGCATCAATGGCTCCCCAATACAGCGTCGCGTAGTATCGGGTCTTCAGGCTCTCATTCAGGGCACACAGGCTATTCAAGCCACCTTGTAGATCGTCAAAAGGTGTGATGGTCGCTCCGTCGCAGACGACCGAGCTCAGAGCCGAAGGCGTGTAGTCTCTGCTCTGCAGGACGAACGATGGCACGCTATGCTCGGCTAACCTCTGGTACACCGTATGGCGGGGAAAAAGCTG
>DASVZE010000188.1:0-2008 GCA_036391775.1 Chloroflexota bacterium
CTTCCTACCGCCGCTAGACG
Source organism: Chloroflexota bacterium (assembly GCA_036391775.1). Taxonomy (GTDB): domain Bacteria; phylum Chloroflexota; class UBA5177; order UBA5177; family UBA5177; genus DASVZE01. Next base: position 21 of record DASVZE010000188.1, read on the forward strand.
ACGGTAGTACATGAGGCGCTCGTGCTCATTCGCGATAAAGGTAGGTGGTAAGAACATACGGAGCGGGAGGTCGAGCGAGACCGTGACCGGCTCCTCAACGGATTTGCCCTGGATCCTTTCGACGGCATCCGAGATCATCCGAGTGTAGAGGTCGAATCCGATGGCGGCTGCATGTCCACTTTGCTCTGCCCCCAAAAGGTTTCCGGCTCCGCGAATCTCAAGATCCCGCATCGCAATTGAAAAACCGGCGCCTAGCTCCTGAGCTTCAAAGACCGCTTCCATTCGGCGCATCGCGTCGTGCGAAAGATGTGCGTCCAGAGGATAGAGGAGATAGGCGTACGCCTGGTTGTCGCTTCTGCCCACTCGTCCGCGGAGCTGATAAAGCTGCGTCAATCCCAGGCGATGCGCTCCGTTGACCACGATCGTGTTGACGTTCGGGATGTCCAGCCCGTTTTCGATGATCGTGCTGCTGATCAGGACGTCCGCTTCGCGATGAGCAAAGTCGAGCATCACACGTTCAAGCTGCGACTCATCCATCTGGCCGTGCCCTACGAGAACACGGGCATCCGGCACAAGCTGTCGAACACGTTCGGCTATGGCCTCTATGGTCGACACCTTGTTGTGTACAAAATACACCTGACCGTCACGATCCATCTCTCGAACGATTGCCTCGCGCACCAATCGCTCGTCAAACGGCTGTAAGTAGGTCTTGACCGGCAGGCGTCCCTCTGGGGGTGTTTCGATGACACTGATCTCTCGTATTCCTACCAGCCCCATGTGCAAAGTCCGAGGAATTGGAGTCGCTGTGAGGGTCAGCACGTCCATTGACTCTCTCAAACGCTTCAATTGCTCTTTGTGCTTGACGCCAAAGCGCTGTTCTTCGTCGATGATGAGCAGCCCAAGACTCTTGAACTTCACATCCTTCCCAAGCAGCCGATGTGTCCCCACAAGCACGTCGATTTCTCCGGTTGCCAGCCGCTGCAGAATATCTCGCTGCTGAGCAGGCGATCGAAACCTGCTCAATGCCTCCACACGGATGGGAAATCCGGAATAGCGATCGCACAGTGTCTCGTAGTGCTGCTGAGCAAGGATCGTGGTCGGCACCAAAATGGCGGCCTGCCGGCCGCCCATGACGGCCTTGAAGGCGGCGCGAACCGCGACCTCGGTCTTGCCGTAGCCCACGTCCGCACAGAGCAGCCGGTCCATGGGCCGTGGTGACTCCATGTCGCTCTTGACGTCGTCAACGGCGCGCGCCTGATCGGGCGTCTCCTCATAAGGAAAAGACGACTCCAGCTCATTCTGCCAGGGAGAATCCGGATCGAAGGCATGGCCCGGCCGGGATGCTCGCTTGGAATAGATGTCGATAAGCTCCCCTGCAATCTCTTCGGCAGCGCGTTCGGCACGCTGCCGTGTCCGGCCCCATTCGCCGCCACCCAATTTGTTAAGGGTGGGCGCCGCGTCTGCCACGCCGATGTAGCGCGTAAGCCGCTCAAGCTGATCGCTCGGCACATAGAGCCGGTCCGTGCCCGCATACTGCACGAGCGCATATTCCCGCTCCGATCCTTCGACTTGCATGCGTACGGTCGTCTCGTAGCGTCCGACTCCATGCTCCAGATGCACAACGTAATCACCGGGAGAGAAGTCGGCGAAAAAGGCTTCTCGCGCCGGGCGCGCCTTCCTGGGCTGCGCACGAACGTGGGACCGGCCGAAGAGCTCGTGGTCGGTTAGCAGCGAGAGACGCGCAGCCGGCAGCGACCAGCCTTCCGTCAGCGTGCCGGAGACGACATGGAAGCGGCCGTCTTCACCATCGAGATCTGCCGCGATCGTCGCGCCCTCCGAGACAAGAACCTCCCGCACTCGATCCGCCTGGAGAGTGCAAATGGCCGTTCTGTTGCCGCTCTTCGATCCGGTGCCAGCGGCCAGGAGGTTGAGCCGCCCTGCCACCGACCTCGCCGGGACAAAAGCGCCAGACCAGTCCGCCACGTCAT
>DASVZE010000189.1:0-3222 GCA_036391775.1 Chloroflexota bacterium
GTCCGGCCTGCTCATGTTCGTTGAGCGCTCAAAGATACTACAGTCCGGCCTGTTCTAGAAGGTCATGCGCTTCCAGCTGGAGAGCGCTGGCTATCTTGCATAACGATGTAATCGTCAAATTTCTTTCGCCGCGCTCAACCCCTCCAACGTACGTTCGGTACAAACCGGCGCGATGACCAAACTGGTCCTGAGAAAGACCGAGAGCTAGACGCCTCTCACGGATAACACGAGCGATAGCTAGAAGCACGCGCTCCCGCGATTCGCTCCCCATCTCTCCTCACTTCGACGATCTATAAGCCCAGTGCTACTTAGAGTCATCGACCCGGTTCCGCGCTGTCCACAGACTATGAGTAGCAACCGGGCATCACTGTCCGCCTGGGGGTGCCTAGAAAAGGGGAGCGGAGAAGAAGTCACCCCCACCTCGCTCCCCATTCAGACACCCTTTAAGAAAGTGAGGGGCCGCGGATGAAGGCACTTTCCATTGTCGCGTGGGCACGTTTCGTGCCCTCAAGATGCGCCAGCATACGAATGTTGTAATGAGTTGCCCGTCAGATTAGGCGAGTCGTCCTACTCCTCCGGCTCTCCCCACTGCTCCGTGTAGGCCCGCTCGAGGTTGTCGCGGTCGATGATGGGGGCCATGATGTCTCGCCAGTCGGTAATTCGCTGCTGATCTCGGCGCGGTGCATCAGACGGTTCCTCGTGTAATGCCCACACGCTGTCGAGTGTGTTCTTCATACTCTGTAGAGCGTGTTCGGGAACCGGTCCACCGTACTGCTCGAAGATCTGCTCCATCGCGGCCCGCTTCTGAGTCAAGGTCTCGAGCGTCTCGCCGTACGCTTCCGAGGTCGCAATCAGCTCCGCGTCGATCGCGCGGATCAGTGAAGCGACGAGGAAAGCGGCATCCATATGTATTTCACGCGTGAGATACAGAAGCTCGTCGCGCATGTTCTCGACCTCGTACTCGCCCAGCTCATCGGGATCGTTCCCACGGCGTATGTGGCCGCCGAGATCCTGCATGATCGGAGTCAGGTAGACGTCGCCCACATTTGATCGCTCGTCCCACTCGGCGTACGCATCGCAGAACTGCTCGATAATCCGCATCGCTGCTTGCCTCCACTGCTCACTCCCTCTGCAATACGCATTCCGGATACGTCTAATCTACACACCCTTCGCTGTATGGTTGATCGTCACTTTGTTGGTCAGCATGCAGTTCGATCGAGACATGTCACATATGGAAGCGATACCCCGTCCTGGTGAGTGATGGAACAAGAGGGAGTGGAGAGTTCCCGGTCTGCGGGCGCATTTGAAGAGCTGCGCGCGCTGGCGAGACACTGCTCCTTGAGTTCTTAGATGAGCCGCTCGCTCAGTACAGCGTTGACTATGAACCCAATCGGCGACATCTTCGGGAGGTCGTCCCGCACCAGTCGTTGGAGACGCGGTACCGCTCACCACAGCCTGCCCTATGGGAGATTGGAGAAGGCGAGTGGCTCAAGGTTGTACGCGTGTTGCCGTCGGCGCCGCGGCGAATAGCTGAATCAGACGTCCGGTAGCTTGCACTGCCGACATGACTTCTGTGCCGCTCTCTGTGCATGACCAGGTTCGGCAACTCCAACCCAGCGCGTAACTCGTAACCTTGCACCGGGACTCAGAGTCCGGGGAGATTGACGACCCAAACCTGGCTATCTGGCCTCCCCTCCCGATCTGCCCGGCGCTGACGCGCTGCGGCATGCAGGTCTGGCAGACTTGAGTTCATTCTTGGCTGTAACTTCCATTGCACCACTGGCAGCTTTCTGGGATACGCCACGATCGCGGACCGATCCGTCTTCGTGCTCGTGCCACTTTTACGTCCCTATGTTGTACTCAATAATGTCAATGCGGAGGGAGAATATGGCTCGTTCACAGAAGGAAAGGTGGAAGACTTGATCGATGTCCTCCAGATTGATGAGAAAAGAAAGGTCGACACTTTCGCGCTGGCGTGGCCTGGTGATTTCGTCACAACGCCGATAGAGCAGGCGGATCCGTCGGTGATAGTCACGGATCCCACCATCAGTCTCTACTGCCTGGACCATGCTGCCCGGTGCGTGATGTTCGTCCAGGTACCGCAACAGGTCGATGTTGCGGCAGCACCGTTCATGTTCATGGCGCAGTACGATCATGCCCAGCGGGTCCTGATCGTTCCGTACGACGTCTTCCACCGCCTCGCGGCCGATCTCCAGCTTCGTGCCCCACTCGTGTTCATCCACTCTACGGGCCGCGCCGGCTCAACGCTGATGAGCAAGGTGTTTGAGGAAATGGAAGCGGTAACGAGTCTCTCTGAGCCAGACGTGTATACGCAGGCGGTTGGGATGCGGTTGGGTGGGATCGCTGATGACGAGATCCGCGACCTCCTAACCAGCGCGACCAAGCTCCTCTTCAATCCCGCGGCAACAAACGGATCGACGCTCAACGTCGTGAAATTCCGAAGCTATTGCATCCATCTGGCCGATCTACTCGCCGATGCCTTTCCTGATACTGGCAGCCTCTTCCTGTACCGGAATCTGCACGCCTACATCCGATCTTGGGCACGTGCCTTTGGAATTCAAGACCCACCACCAGAGCTGGGGCGCGCAATTGCCGGAAGTCTGGCTACTCTCACTCCTCTATTGGCCGAGGAGCTGAAACAGCGGACCGACCTGGATGGAGTCGAAGTGTCAGCACTCCGTTGGCTGTCCGCGGTGCACGGCTACTCCGACGCACGCGCCCGCGACGTGCCCATGCTTGCGGTGCGATACGAGGACTTGCTGGCCGATCCGTCGCGAATGCTGGCGACAATCCTGGCCTACCTGGGTCTGCCAACGAACCACGTCGAACGTGGTCTTCGCGCCTTCGATCGCGACTCACAGGCGGGTAGCCCTGTCTCGCGGGAAAAATCCGCAAACCGCACGATCGACATCGACGACCGTCAGTGGGACCTGGTCCGCAACCTGGTGCGGAGATACCCTTTCCCGGATGGGGATATCCCCGGCAGCAGCGTCGCGATACCCTGATCTCGGTGGTTGGCTCGGTATAAGCTGGCTCCCTTGGAACAGCCAACGCGGTATGAGGGTGCTCACGGCAAACCCGGGGTGGGTGTACAGTCCGAGTCCGAGATGGAGCTGCTGCCTTGGCTTACAACGCGCTGTAAAGTAGCGCCGGCGGCTTTACCCGGGAGCGGGACCGCTACGATCGGCCGGTGCATACCAC